>NZ_KE952613.1:74746-133661 GCF_000466335.1 Aggregatibacter sp. oral taxon 458 str. W10330
TAAAAACCGCACGTTTTACGTGCGGATTGTTATTCCAATCCATTCAACGCATTGATCAACCTGATTTCTTCAAACAAACTCAAATCCGTGGCTAAAATCGACCGCACTTTTATACGACCTTGGGCTAATAATGTCGCCCGTTGGGTGCCCTCAAGGAGTGGCGTGTCGGGCGTGAACCATTGTGTGCCCTGGCGGAAAATAAGGTTGCCGATAGTGCAATCGGTGACATATCCGTTTTTGATGATCATGATTTCATCGCAATCGCTTTTTTGCGCGAGTAATTCGTTTAATAAAGTGCGGTCAGTGAATTTCAAGCCGTAGTCAATGTGGTCGCAGACAATCGGTTTAAAGGTGCGGTAATGTTTACGCTGGTAAGGAAAATAACGGCATTGAATTTGCTCCGCATTGTAATCGATTCGGCAACGAATCAGCGGTTCGGCAGTCAGTTCGAGCGGTACACGAATATGTTCGGCAAGCTGAAAAATGCGAGGAAAAACGACCGCACTTTGTTTGCCATAAAACGCCTGTAAACTGCGTTCGTAGCGTTGTTGATGACGTTCGATATTGCGGATCCTGCCTTGTTCGATGGCAAGGGTTTCAAATAAAGGAAATTCCATGGTTAAACCTTCTGTAACGGCACATACACTTTCTGAATCAATTCTTGATATTCTTCCTGTGCGTCACTTTGAATGGTAATGCCACCGCCACTGCGGAAAACAAAGCCTTTTTCTGTGTTTTCAATAAAACGAATTGCCACCGCACTTTGTAATTTTTCACCGTCAAAAATACCGAATATACCTGTGTAATAGCCACGAGGTTGTTGTTCGGCCTGTTGAATAATTTGTACTGTTTTTTCTTTTGGGGCGCCACTGATGGATCCGGCGGGTAGCAATTTGGCAAGAAGAGAGCCGATTTCTTTCTGCCAGTTTTCCGCCAATTCACCACGAATTTCAGAACTGGTTTGCAAAATGGCGCCGCGTTCGGTTTGGATTTCTTCCACATAACGAAAGCGAGTCACTTGAATGTTTTCAGCAACGGTGGCTAAATCATTGCGCATTAAATCCACGATGGTGTAATGTTCTCGCTGTTCTTTCTGATTGTTGAGCAAGGTGGCTTGAGCATAGGGTAGTGTTGCATCAATCGTGCCTTTCATCGGATAAGTGAAAATATGGTTGTCGTATAAATTGACAAAACATTCCGGTGAAAAACACACAAATTGATCTTTGAACAACAATTTATACTTCGCTTGGCTCTGTTGGAACAGTTGGCGCAGTGAATAATTGGTTTCAATCGGTGTCGGGTAGGTCAGATTCAGCAAATAGGAATTGCCGAAGTGCTGTTCTTGTTGTACTAAATCAAACCCCTTTTGATATGTGGCAAAATCCATTGGCTGTTTATGTAAATAAAAAGGCACTATCGGTAAATCTTCCCGCCAATTCACGTTGGTATAGTCGGGAAATTGGACGAAAATCCCTTGTTCTGCCATTTCATTTAACGGACAGAATATCGGTTTTTGTTGCTCAAAATCGATTAAAAAGAAGAAGGGCGTTTTCGCTTTGCCAAATTGGTTCACTTGTTGAATAAAATCTTGCCACATAACATTATCTCGTGAAAAATCGGCGAAAATTTTAGCTTAAATCGCCATAAAATTATATACTTCACCGCCTATTTAGCCCTTTGAGAAAGATGTTATGTCACTACTGATCATCAATAATCACGATTCTTTTACGTTCAACTTAGTGGATCTCATCCGTCGTTTGGATGTGCCATTTCAAGTGGTTAATGTGGAAGAACTGGATTTAGATGCCGTAGGCGATTTTTCTCACTTATTGATTTCTCCCGGCCCTGATGTGCCGCGCGCTTATCCGCAATTATTTGAGCTGCTGGCGCGTTATCAGCATAGTAAATCCATTTTGGGCGTGTGTTTAGGGCATCAAATGTTATGCGAATTTTTTGGTGCAGAATTACATAATCTTCCGTCCCCTCGTCATGGGCAAGCCAAGCGGTTGCAGTGTGTGGCGGAATCCCTTCTCTTTAAAGATATGCCGCAGGCTTTTCAAATTGGCTTATATCATTCTTGGGCGGTAAGTGAGCAGAATTTCCCAAGCGCATTACAAATTACCGCCCGTTGTGATGACAACATCATTATGGCCATGCAGCATAAAACGTTGCCTATTTACGGGGTACAATTTCATCCGGAATCCTATATTTCGGAATATGGTGAGCAAATTTTGCGAAATTGGTTGCAGGAATCTTAAGAAGAGCCATCAAAGTGCGGTGCTTTTTCGCTGCGTTTTTAGATCGAGATCACACAAATCATAAAAATCCTTTCTCTCCCTTGTTTTTGCGCAAAGGCTTCTTTAAGGTTAGACGCTATATTCAAACGTTGTCAAACTAAAGGAGTTTTTGATGAACATTGTTTTTCTCGATCGTACCAGTATTCCCGCAAGCCATGATATTCCACGCCCAAGCTTTCCACACACTTGGACGGAATATGACCGCACTTTGCCGGAGGAAACCTTTGAACGCACCAAAGACGCCGATATTGTGGTGACCAACAAAGTGGTGTTTGACCGAGAATTATTAAGCCGATTACCGAAATTAAAACTCATCGCCATTACTGCCACCGGTACCAACAACATTGATTTAGATGCCGCGAAAGACTTGGGTATTGCCGTAAAAAATGTGCCCGGTTATTCCAGTGTGGCCGTGCCGGAGCATGTATTGGGCATGATTTTCTCATTAAAACATAGCTTTATTGGGTATCATCGCGATCAAGTGACCTCTGATCGTTGGGCCACCTGCGGACAGTTCTGCTACACCGATTACCCGATAACAGATGTGCGCGGCGCGACGTTAGGTGTATTTGGTAAAGGTTGCTTAGGCACAGAGGTGGGTCGCTTGGCGCAATTATTGGGTATGAACGTGTTGTATGCGGAACACAAAGGTGCAAGCCATATTCGTGAAGGCTACACTGAATTTGAAACCGTATTGAAACAAGCGGATATTGTTACGCTGCATTGCCCGTTAACCGACACCACCAAAAATTTAATCAATGCGGAAACGTTGGCATTAATGAAACAGACCGCTTATCTCATCAATACCGGGCGAGGCCCATTGGTGGATGAAGCTGCATTATTAGATGCGCTAGAAAACGGCAAAATTGCCGGTGCTGCCTTGGATGTGTTGATCAAAGAACCACCGGAAAAGGACAACCCGTTAATTCAAGCAGCAAAACGTTTGCCAAATTTATTAATCACGCCGCATATTGCGTGGGCGAGTGATTCAGCCGTCACCACCTTAGTGAATAAAGTCGCGCAAAATATTGAAGATTTTGTGATGCACGGTAAGTAATTCTTATTTCCTGTGGTATTATGTGGCGCCTAAAAAGGGCGCCATTTTTTATGGCAAATCGTATTTTTTAACTTAAAGAAACCTCTAAAATGATCCACAGTGATATAAATAATATAGTCTAAGCGACATAAATGGGACTTATGGGGATAATCCTTGAAGAAGTGGGATAAAGAAATGAAAAGCCATTACAGTATGTGAAAAAGAATAATCATAAAAATAAACAATAAAAAGGCTCTACAAAATTAGATCGGTAGAGCCGTTATTTTATATGAACATGTCAGGTTGTTTCTCTTTAATTATTCTATCCTGCACACGCTTAACAATCTTCCTTAAAGCATTCTCAGTCAGATTATAACGACGCCCAAGTTCGCCCCAATTTCGACCGTTAAAACTGTTATAAATATCCAAGTCCGCTGGGCAATCTTATATCTGTAATCTTTAGGAAAGCATATAACTTGCCCGGCATATTCTTCGGATAAACAGTTGGCAACGCTGACGCCAATCTGCTCACAAATGTCCTGCCCTAAGTTGTAATTTTTACATAGCGCAATCACCAACAATTCGATTTCTTCCAGCAATTCGTGCCGGCGGATTTGCATTAGCGACTCTTTCATAAATTACTCCTTAATCATTCGTTTTTGCCACTGTTTAAGGCGTTCCAATACAATTGATGCCTGCTCATTGTTGAGCCAACTTACGAATGGAATCGGCTCACCTTGCGCATTTTTAGCAATATTTTTAACGAACGCATTCAGGCCATCTTCGCTACGGTCACGAATAATGCCCGCTTCTGCCATCTCAATCCATTTCGCGCGGATCTTTTTAACGATATTGCTACTCACCGGGGCATAACTTGGCGGAGATTTGCGTCTGCCGTCTTTAAAACGCCCTGCAACGACCTGAAAACCGCGTTTTTTCATGGCATCCACGACCTTGTTTAACTCAATCAAATTCATCTGCGTGCAGCTATCTTTGCCCACTGTATTAACAAGAAAAAGGCGATACACCTCTTTATCCATCTGTAACTTACTTTTTCCGATATGAATAAGTTGAATTAACTGCTTTCTTCTTACTTCTTTTTGTTCCATTTTGTCCTCTCCGTCATATGACTAAGCCTTCTCTCGCGAGAAGGCTGAATAATATGTTAGATTTTAAGAATGAAGCCTATTCTAATGGCGGTTGAGGTAATGGTTGCCAATGTGTAACCTGTTCACATGCTCCATTAAAGCCATAAAAACGATTCCCATGCACTCGATACGCCAAAAAGTAAGTTTTTGGGTCATCTTGTTCTTCAACACCAAAACACATTACTACATCACTTCGCGCGAATCCATTATGGTCAAATATTTCAGGCAATCTCTCACTGCACTTAATCCATCCATTGTTTTCACTCATTTTTTCACCCCCAACTTAACCGTTTCTTTACCATTTACACCGTGATTCAGCGTAACTTCTTTCCCTTGTTTATAGCCTGCACTTTGCGCCAAACCGTAGTCTTTAGAGTTTCCTTTCTCACGTATTTTGGTTTCGCTCCATTTCTCTTCTTTAAATGTTTCGGCTTTGTAGCTTTCCATTTTTTGCTTTTCTTCCGGTGTCATTGCAAATCGTTTAACGTTCTGATTCACGCCGACAACCCAGCCTTCGCAAAATGAATCGCCCCGTGCAATCAACGTACTACGTTTTAGACGTTTGCTTTGGGTATCTAAAAACGCTTTGCGCGCCGCTTGTAATCGGCGATATAGCACGTCAAAACAGTAAGATGCGATTTCAGGGCGTTCTTCCGCGCCATAAAACACAACGTGCATTTTGTTTTCGCCGTATTCATTCCCGGGATACATGTTAGATAGATAAGCCTCAACGCCAAATGCCTTTGTAATCACAGAGGTCAGCATGTGCACATATCTAGCGGATTTCATAGCAGTTTTCTGCTTAGCGTGGACTTGGCTAAATTCAATTTGTGATTGATTAAGCTGATTCTCCGCCATTAGTTTTTGTGCCATTGCCAGTGCGCTTGCCGCTTCGTGCGGGTTGGTTGACTTACTCAATGCCAACAATTTTTTGATTTTTCTGAGCAGTTTGTCTTGTTCCATACTCATTGTTTTACTCCTCAACCAATTCAACATCTTCAAATTTCAAAATCCAGCCACCTTGTCGCTCTGACTTGCCCAAACTTTCCATTTCTTTGTTGTATTGATTCTGTTTTTCCGTTAATACACAGTATCTTGCGGGGTCGTATTCGTAGATTCGGTTTATAATACCGACTGCCTCGTTATAATGAGCCGGTAGGCGTACTTTAGCTCCCACCGGAAAAGGTGGTTTAATGTCATTATCCTTAACCCATTGCTGCTCTTTTTCTTTTAGTCTGTTTGTGACAAAAAAGTCAAAATGTTGGATTTTATCCCAATCATCAGCTGTAAACTCCCAATCATAATCCCGGATTAAGGTGTTCATTAAAACTTGTGGATCCTGATATAAATAGAGCTCGTCAATTAATGCTTCATAGATTCCATCTCTAAATTCTTCTGCAACTAAAGCGTCCTCATGGTAAGAATCTGGGTAATGCTGTTTAATAAAATCATGCACGGTTTGTTCGGCAAAACCTTCGTCGTTATAAGTCGGTCTTGGTACCGGCGGAGTATATCTTTTCATGTTGTTTTTCCTTATTGCTCAAGTATCGGCGTAATTTTCCAAGCTACCTGTTTCATTTCTCGGCTTGCCGCTTGTAACAGCTTCAAGCACGCTTTATCGTCATCTTCAAGCCACATATCTTTCGCCATTTCCACCTGTTCGAGAATGTGCGCCAGTTGTTCGGTGACTCTGATTTTTTTTTCGCTCATTTTCAAAGCTCCGCAAGTTGCCCTTTGTATTTTTCCTCAAGCGCCATCAATACTGCACGGTCTAACCAGTCTCTGGTTTGTTGGGTTTTGTGTGCATGAATAATGGCTGACATTGATTTCTTTTCTTGCGGGGATAATTTGCCGGTTAGAATCAATTTTTCAGCGCGTTCCGCTTCATGTTTTTCCGGGTGCCACATATCAGATCTCCTCCGTTTCAATCACATCATCAATCTCAGTAATCGTGTGTGGCATGGCGTTGATATCCATCTCGTTTAAATCAAGTTTGTTTAACGCTTCGCTTGGGGTTTCCGCCTCTACGGTTACTTCAACCATACAATAAAGGCGTGCTACATATTTCGGCATGTTGTCCTCCTAGTGTTGTTTTTTTGCCATTTTGTTGCAGTGTTCTGCGCGTGCGCAGCACCAGTTGTGTTCGTCTGAATTTTCAGTGGTAAGGCTGGCTTTTAACCAACCGTTGTAAGCGCGGGCATATTCGCCTGCCCGTTCCCATAGGGCAGCATCGTTGCTTAACTTGCGATACATTTCTCGTCTTTCTTCCATATTTTCTTCCTGAGTATTCAGCCCATTTATACAATGGGCTGTATCTACCTATTTAATAGCCGGCTTTATCTAACAATCCCACAATCACGGTTAATACGATTCCGATGATAAGATACGTCAATGGGTCTGTAAGCATTACGCCGCTTCCTGTTCAAATGGGGTGATCACAAAGTCTTCTACGCCGCTAATCACTTTAATGCCCGCAATGCCGGCGACCGCGCTTTTCTCGTTGAGAATAGCTTCCTTGTTGATTTCTTCTTTCACCCGGATAAAGCGTTCAAGCCCGTGAATACGTAAGTTTTGCAATACAGACTCCACCCCGGTGACTTTCACGCTCGGGTTGCGCACCCGCCAGGACACTTCGCCCGTCACCAAATTGGCGGTTTTGGTTTTGCCACCGTTGGTGATTTGGTCACGATTTGCTTCGCTCCAATATTGCACCCCGTTAGAAAGGGTTTTAATGCGTTCCTGCAACGGGGCGAACTTGTCTTTGTATTCTTCGGTGATTGTCGCGATTTTGTCGTTCATTTCCGCCTCCAGGCGTGCCACCTCGCGGTTTAAATCGCCGATGGTTTTAATATCGCCGGCGGCATCTTCGCGGGTTTGCGGGACATAAATTTGCGCGGTTGCTTTAACTCGGGTAGCTGATTTAGCCATTTAATAAACTCCTTAGTGAATAGTGATGTCAGGTTGATTTTTAGGGAAAGAAAACATAATGCGACAACCGGCAATCATGGTTTCTGCGGTGCAAATAATGTGATCGTCTCCCTCGTTGCTTTGCAAAAACACCTCCGCTTTGCCACGGGCGACCCAGCGGCGGGTTAATGCGTTGTGTCGTACGGTGACAATCGGCACCGGTGCCAGAAAAACATGGCGTACGACTAAGCCGATTCGGTTGCACTCCATCACGGCTTTCTCGGCTAAATTAAGCTGGCTCAAGGCGTGCATGGTCGCCAGGCTTAACGGTTTCTGCGGTTTGGCTTGCGCCTGCTTCGCTTTTTTAGGTTTCATTTTTAAACCCCTTTAATCACATCGGCGGTAACTAACGGTGCGCCAAGTTCTGCGGCAAGATTCATCGCCCCGGTAATCAAATTGCCCACTGCGAGTGGGTATAGCAGGCTGTGTTGGGTTTTTGCCCGGCTATTAGTCATCACTAAGCGGTTGCGTAATGCGTCCAACGCATCACGGTCAAAAATGTCGGCAGTTTTGCGACCCACCGCTTTCAACCGCCACGCCACGTATTCTTCGAGGCAGTTATCTAACGGCGCCAGCTCGACAATTTCGCAACGTTGCACTACTTCGCGCACCTCAAAGTTGCGTTCTGAGAGTTTCTGTTTCAGCTCTGGTTGGCCGATTAACACGATAGAAAGCAGTTTTTTAAACCCGTCTTCCAGCTCAAAAAAGCGTTTCAGGTGTTTTAATGTCGGCACCGGCAGACTGTGCGCTTCCTCAATGATTAAAATATGCTGATTGCCGGCACGTGCGCTCTCTTTTAATACGCGGTGTAGCTGGCGGAAACGCGCTTCCGGTGAGCGTTTTACACTTTCCAATGGTGCCAGCGTGTTGATAATGCTTTCCGCAATATGTGCCGCTTTTAAGGTTTTGCCTTTGAGGTCGTTGTCCTCCATGGCGATGATGTAAGGCTCAATCACAATCACCGGCAAACCGTCGTGGTTAATGCGCTCAATCAAATCACGGCGTAGTGTGGATTTGCCGGCACCGCTTTCGCCGACCACCGCCATAAACCCGCCGAAACGTGCGGTTTGGAATAACGCTTCACGTACATAACGCACATCCGGCGAGGAAAATACTTCTTCCGCCGACCGCACTTCGTCCGTAAACGGGTTATTGAATAATGAAAAATGTTTTTTAGTGGCTGGAAATAGCGCCTGTTTTGCGAGTAACATAGTATCTTCCTCTGTTGTTATTGACTGCTCGTCAAGGTTAGGGGAATCCTCCGCAGGCGTTGCCGCGCCTGCGGAATCTTCCATTAAAAGTTCAGAAAGTGCGGTAGAAATCCCCAGTGTTTTTAACACCTCGGTCAACCGCGTTTTAAATTGCTCGGTACCGGTTTTAATCAGCAAACCGTGATTCACTAAATTAGTGATCACCGCCGGGGAAACTAGCAACAGCCTTGCCAGTTTGCGTTGAGAAATGCCTTTCTCTTCTAAAATTGCTTTAAGTTTCAACATAGTGCTGTCCTTTTAGCTGTTCACAACGCGTAACGGTTGCGCCGTTGCCGGTAAGTGCTCAAGGGCAAGTAATGCCTCAAGTTCCGGCTCCGTCATGCCGTTCGGGTAGCGTTGATTCAGCCATTTCATGGTGTCGGCGCTGTATTCATTGCCGAAACGGGCTTTAAGCCGTTTTGCCACCTCAATCGTGTTGAGAGGAGCAAGCTCAACCCGTTTGGCGTTGGCGGTCAATTCGTGCTCTTGTCCGCGTTTCGGCATGAAATCCACATAATCGTGTTCTTTCACCACTTTGAATGGGTCAATACGACCACCAAATAAAGGCGCTTTGGCTTTCTTGGCGGCTTTCACGTCGTCTTCCGTCTCGGCATCATATGCGATGCGCTCTACGGTCTCTTTGTTGTACTCAAACACGCTCTTATTGTGAGGTTTGTACTCTTCTCCGATAACCGCCGCGTCCATGCGGAACCCATGGTCGTCGTATGCCACCGGCTCAACCACCGTCCAGTATTGTTGCCCCTCATCGTCCACTCGTTGTACCTGAATGCAGTCGGGACGGTAAGGGTTTTTGCCAATAGTGATTTCCGTGCCCACCATGGCTTCGGTGATGTGGCGTACATCATAGGTTTTGGCGTCAAAGCTCACTGTTAATTCTGAGCTCACTTTGCGGGTGGTGAGTTTGGTCACCATCAATTCGCGGCAAATAGCAAGACTTGGCGCCATCACTAATTGCTCGGCGGTAATCCCAATCCAAGCTTGATAGCGTGTTTTGTTGTGGCGTGTATGTACGGCAGTACCGTTAAAATAGGTCATCCAACGTCCCGCCAGTTGATTCAGTTCGTCCAACCCGCTCACCCGGGTGAAACGCAAGCCGCTCTCAAACTGACGCTCCACAATATCGTTGCCTTTTTCCACCTGCCCCTTGGCACGTGGTTTACCCGGTGCGTTGACTTGTAATTTAATGCCGAGCTGATTGCACAAATGGGCGAACATAGCGGAGGTATTCGCCGAGCCTGGGTCAAGCATCACCATTTTCGGCACACCACAAAACGGATCTTTTGTATCGCGTTTTTGCATGGCATTAATAAAGCAGTTACATAGATTTTCTGCGCTTTCCCCGCCATACACATACTGCACAAAGATTACCCCGGAGGCATGGTCGGTAATCACATAACGCCACACCCGTTGGTTTTCCACTTTTTTAATGTTGGCCGGCTTGTTTTTATAGAATTCTTTTTCTTCCATAATGTTTAAGCCGTTGCCGCCGTCCGCTTGCTCTTTGAGGTAATACAACACACACAAAGACGGGTCGATTTGCCAACAATGATTCGGGTGTAAACTCTTCATGGCATTCACCGGCGCAGGACGGGACAATTGTTCCGGGTGTAGGTTGTAGGCGCGTAATGCGCGGCTAACCGCACTTTCTGAAAGCAACCGAACTTCCCCAGTGCTTTCGTCGATGTATTCCGCCTTAATCTCACCGTTGGCGCGTAGCACCTCTAACACGCTTGTTAAGCTCGACATCACTTTATTGTGGACCCCGCGCCGACAAGCCAGCCAATAAGCGGAAATGGTTTGTGCTTCGGGGAGTGAAAGTGACACCGCACCTTTATCACTGCGTTGTTTACGCACTTTGGGTGCGCATAGACTTTTAAGCTCGCGCATTAACGTAGCATGGCTGACATTGAGTAACTCACAGGCTTGCGCATACACATCGCCTTTTTTGCCATGTGGCGCATTGGCGGCTTGTTGCGCAATTTCAAGGAGTTTTTCAGGTAAAATCGCCATAACGTAAATCCTTATTGGTTGTCACCTTTTAAAATCGCGTTAAATTCGGCAGAGTAGTCTTTGCCCTCAAAATCTTCGCGCAACCATTCAGGGCGATTGTCACCGTCCGCCAAGCGTGGCAAATTAAAGGCGGTGCGCAACTCGTTAAGTACTAACTCAATCTCCGCAAGCGTCCCCACCATAAATTGTTTATGATCAATGCCGCTTTCTTGTGTATGACTATCCAACGTTTCAAAGGCTTTCCATACTTGTCCGCGCAAAATGGCTTCCGCGTTATATGCCAGTTGCGAGGTTTCCTTGCGTAACAAGCCCCCTTTTTCGTCCGGGCTTAACGTGTTGATGTGGTTTTTCTTTTTCTCGAGCTCAATGTCGAGCTGGTTAATGCGGTCATTTTTGTTTTTTAACACCTTGCTTTGCGCTTCATAGTTGGCGTGGCTTTGTTTTAATTGCCCCTCTAAGATTTGTTTTTCTTGCGCGTGTTTTGCGGTCAATTCTTCGATTTTTTCCAACAATTCTTCTTTGTCGGCGGTTTCGGAAAATTCGGCGTCCACGATTTCGGCGCGGGCATCTTCCGGTAATTTGCGAAGTTTGCGCAGGTCGCGGTAGCCCAAGCCTAGGCGTTGGGAAGTTTCTAAAAAGGTTTCACCAAAATCACTTAAATTTAGTAAATCTGTATCGATTTTTTGACGACTAAAACCGAGCAAATTACAAAACTCATCCCAAGTGCTAACGTGTTGGCAGTTTCCAGAAGCATCATAAATATCTAAGTCTTTGTATTGTTTAGTTTCTTTGATGTTTGCTAGCAACTTTAAAGTGCTAACGGTTAGCAGTTTTTGTGTGAAATCGAATGCTTTAACCATCCCGAATATTTCATGGGCTTGAGTTTTTGCTTGAGTCATTTGTTTAGCTACTAATGAGACCGCACTTTGCTGTTGTTCCATTGTTAACTCTGTCATGCTGTGTCCTTAATAGGCGGCGGTGCCTAAGCGTTGTTTCATTTCGTTAATTTGTGCGCTTGCCTTGTCCATATTGGCGGCGTGGCGCATGGCGATTTGAGCAAAGAGGGAGCTGAAGGCAAACTTGCCGCTCTCCAACTTGATCACAAAGCCTTCATTCTTCAACACATCGAGTGTACGGCTGATGTTTGTCGGGCTTTCGTTAAGTGCTTGCGCAATATCCTTGTTGCTTAAGCCCACAAAAGAATTGTTTTGCAAAACCTTAATGACTCTAAGCGCCCGCTGTGCCGAGTTGATTTTTTCGTTCATTTTGCCCCCGATGTGTGAGGTTCACCGTGCGGTCGGTTTGGGCGGTTTTTTCTTTCCGAATGTGCCTGTTCGGCTTTGTACGCTTTACTGTTCCAGTATTTTTTTAAATACCATAAGCAGACTTTTTCTAAGATTTTCATGATGTTTTCTCTCCTATGTTAAGCCGCGGTTTTATGCGGGGTGTCCGGATTGGGTTTTAGCCCTAACAGCACGGCGGTTTTGTGGGCTTCACCCCATGTGCCTTTGAGTTGTCCGCGCAACAAATCGGAAATCGCTTGTTGATCTACCCCGAAGTATCGCGCCCATTCGCTACGGTTAATGCCGTGGCGCAAAAAATACGCGCGAGCACTCTCCAAGGTTTGCGGATAAGGCAAGGGTTTAAAATGTGTTTTTGGCATTTCGTCCTCTTGTTAAGTTATGGTAAATTATGGAAGTTCATTCAATGTTCTCGCCGGAACAGGCAGAGAAATATTTGGCGGTATTACGCTCTACAAAGCTTGATAAATAAACCATAAGCCTCTCCTGTTTTCTGTGTGTTTATGGTTGGTTTGTTTTTGATGTGGTAAATTATGTCGGAATATTTCCGAAATAACAAGTGAAATTTCCGAAATTTATAAAAATATTTCGGATTATTTCCTAATAAAGGCTAAAAACATGACTATTGGGGCAAGAATTAAGCAATTACAGAAAGAGCTAGGCTATTCAAGTGCGGAGAAATTTGCAGAAGTTTTAGAAAAAACGACTGCTTCACGACTAAGTGATGTGATTCGAGGTAAGCAAAAACTGCCTGATGACTTAATGTATGAATTAATTACTAAGTTTGATGTAAATGCGAATTGGATTATTGCAGGGGTTGGGGATATTTTTATCGGAAAAATTCCGGAAAAAATACTAACAGTCCAAGAACAAACCTTGCTAGAAGACTACCGCGAAAGCAATGAACAGGGCAAAGAGGCGATTGAAAAAACCGCAAAAGCTTTATCGGCAATCGCGACACTTACGAATAATAAAGTAGCTTAATAATTAAAATGGCCTAAGGAGATAATATGATTGACGCAGGGCTACTATATGATGCCAGATTAGCTCATAAGACAGGTGATTACCATTTAGCAAGAGATTTATATCAAAGAATTGCTTACGACTATAATGATTTCAGTGAATGGGAGAAAGAAGCCTTTACTAAAGAAGTCGCAAATTTTGCCGGTGATGACCCGATGTATAGAGAGCTCTTACTTCTCGTTATTTCTCAAATCCAACAAGCTCAAGAACCTATCCTGCAAAGCAAACTAACCAATATCATAAAACAACAATACGGCGAACGCGGAGCGGAATTATTGCGCTATGTACTTTATTATGCTGACTATCGTGATGAATTAAAACGCATTAAAAAAGGGCGTAGTTATTTACTGCTATTGCCGACCATGAAAGTTGAAGATTTCGTTGTAAAAACGCCGAAAGCCCTTAAAAAAGCAAAGGTAAAAGCAATCGAAACACCCGAAGAAACCGAAAGAAACGCAGAAACCGAAAGAAACGAAGAAATCGAAAGAAAAGAAGCGTTAGCTCGATTAAAGCGGTTGCGAGCAAGAGATGCTGAAAATTTGAAAAAATTTAAAGAAGATCAAAAAGTAGAAAATCTTATACGGAAAAAGGAATTGGAAGAAAAGGAATTGGAAGAAAAGGAACAACATATTGCATGCGGTATCATGCTGTTATTTTTAATCATATTTTTGGTGATGATAAGGTAAGTAAAAAGTCTCCGGAGGGAACATGAAAAATCTAGAAAATATCATCATTGAAGAAATGGAAAAACACCATCCAAATCCTGTATCGGACGCCGAATTTTGGCAAAAACTTGAAGAAACCTACAGCGAGTTTGAATTAAATAATGTGGTGATGGGCTTGTATAAGCGTGGCGTAATTGGGTTTATGCCGTACCATAAAAAAGGCTCACCGACAGAACCACCGGCAAGCCCTTATAAAATCGTTTATCGCGCGATGACGCTTCGGAAACGCTAAATCATTCCTCTTCTTGCCCGGTAATTTGCGCAAAAAGTTCTTCTTGCTGGGCAAACACACCTTGCAGCATCACATCAACGCCAACCAATCTGCCGGCATTCCAAAAATGAAGAAATGAGGCAGAATCCCAATAAACGCTTTCAGGTGTGGCGACGATCCATTCCGCTTCAATTTCGCATTCTGCGATTTCCTCGGCGCTGGTCACATAAATAAACTCGCCATCAATAGGCTGTTCTTTGGCTTTTGCAGCGTAACCATAACGGTTACTGCTTTGATGCAAAGGAATCAGAAAAGCGTCGCCATAGTCTTCGGTGGTCACCAAACAATAGCCCGTCGGCGTAATGACAACCTTGGCGATGTTAATTGATTTAAGTTTCATTTTAAGTCTCGCTACGTTGTGTGGCTTCATACATCCGCTGTTTAGCTAAATAGCCTTCCAGTTGCCAAATCTTATCTACCGCATTATCAAATGCAATTTTTCTGCCGATTTCTGCATCATACGTTGCAAGGCTTAAGCACGCACTTTCACCGGTTACAGTAAAGCCGTTTCGCAACGTCAATACGCACACTGTCAGCACGCCATGTTGTAAGTAATCCGCTGTTTTAATCACGGATTGGATGTGTTCATAGGTTAATTTTTCCATTGTTTTTCCTCGTTTTTCGTTATTCGGTAAGGGCGGCAGGTCATAAGGCTTGCCGCGCGGGGTTAAATGCGCAAACGGTTGATACATTACATTGTGAGATCCTTTTCTTGCTGTTTTTCGGTATGCCTAGTTTGCCTGTCCGTGCATCAAAAATATTCTAAACGCGTCCAAAATACGCACACCTCATAAATAGCTAAGCTAAAAACTCCAAACCACCCATTCCATCAAAATCAAGGAGTTTTTATGAAAGGTTTTTTAAACGCATTAAAGCACGGTCGCCTGTTGTCGTGGGTTATTTCCGCCCTGTGTTTGCTGCCCCTCATCGGTTTTATCTCACCCGCACAGCTGCCGGTGGTGTTGTATAAATTGGCTTTAGTATCTATTGCGGCCATTATCGGGTATCACCTAGACCGAGCTCTATTTCCATATTCCAGCCCCGGCAGTTATTTACGTCAGCGTTGGAATAAACGTAAATCAGAAATCGCCCTCCGTCCCGAAAATCAGCCGGAATATCCGATTTGCGATGGCTATTTGACCGTCTTTGCTATAGTGGTATTGCGCCGTGCGCTCATTGTTGGTGCGGTTATTTTGGGTGTGACGTTAGGACTGTAACTATGCGCGTCGTCCATCGCACCAATAAGTGCTTCAAATTTTGCGCCTATGCCTTTGTGGCGCTGTTGCTATCGTCCGTGTTATGCGTGCCGTTAGCCTTCAGCGCGCCGAATCAGGCAGCGCAATACCAACGCACCTTAACCCGCGAAAGCTATGCCGTTTGGGGCTTAAATGCCCCAATCCCTGTATTTGCCGCGCAAATCCACCAAGAATCGCAGTGGAAAACGACCGCACTTTCCCCCGTCGGCGCGCAGGGTTTGGCGCAATTTATGCCGAAAACCGCCGACTGGATTTCGGCGTTGTATCCCGAACTTGTCGATAATCAGCCCTACAACCCCGACTGGGCGTTGCGCGCGTTAGTGCGTTATAACCGCTTTAATTATGAGCGCATCACCGCCCGCACCGAGTGCGACCGTATGGCATTTATGCTGTCCGCGTATAACGGGGGCTTGGGTTGGGTGCAACGTGATAAACGCAAAGCCCAAGCACAAGGGCTTGACCCGCTGACCTACTGGCAAAACGTGGAACTTGTCAACAGCGGGCGCAGCCGTGCCAATTTTGCCGAAAATCGGGGCTATCCAAAGCGTATTATCTACCGCTGGCAACCGCTTTATATCAACTGGGGGATCCCACAATGCTTATGAAAGGCTTAACCGCACTTTTTAAAACCGACATCGGCAGACTCATTTTAAACGTCGTGCTGATTACGCTATTTATCATTTGGAGTTGCTACCAAGCCTATCAGCGCGGTGTCGCCGACACCAAAGCCGCCTACGAGCAGACAGAAAAAATGGCAGTTAAGGGGCAGTTAGAGCGTCTTGGGCGTGACATTATGGCCGCAACTATCGTCAGCCAAGCCACTATTGCCAAACTTGCCGATTACCAAACCGAAGGAGACCGAACTACCTATGAACTACAGCAAACCCTTACGAAAAACGGGCATAGCCGTCGCGATTGCCGCTATCCTGCTGACAGCCTGCACAAACTCGCCGAAGCCCGCGCCCGCGCAGCCAAAACCGCTACCACCGGCATTAGCGGTGCCGTGCCAAGCCCTGCCACCGCTCCCGCAAAACCACAGTGATGCGGTTTTGGTAGCTCTAAAGCAAATGTATGACCTTTACGGCATTTGTGCCGGGTTGCACGTGGATTTAATTAATTATGTGCAAAAGGGGGAGGAAAAATGACGGAAGTCAGCACATGGCAGGTGATCACCTTTTTTGTGAGCCTGGTTATTACCATCATCGGTATGTTGATTGGGTTTGGGAAAATTCTACTTGCGCAGTTTGAGTCCAAACTGAACGAAAAATTTAAGTTTACCGAAACCCAATATCAGCAGCTCCATCAAGACATCAAAGAGGCGCGCAGATTATCGGAAGCCGCCAATAATATCGTTATGGAACTAAAGATAAAAATGCCGGAAGACTACCAAAAACGCGACGACGCAATTCGTAGCGAGACCGTTAATTCGGCGCGGTTTGATGCCATCAATGAAAAGTTAGATAGAGTTATTTTGATGTATGGAAGAAACTAGCATGATTGAATTTGAAAAAAACAAACGCGAACACGTGCGCTGGTTGATTTTATTAACGCTCGACCACGCTCGCCCTATTGGTGCGGCGGAAAGCCTGATTTTAACCACGATTCAAAGCGTGCCAATGCAACTAACTGCCCTTGAGTTACGCCGCGAAATGGACTATCTGGCGGGGCGTGATCTGGTCGAATTGCGTGGACGCGACACCGCCCGTTGGCACGCTAAATTAACCAGTGAAGGTGTTGATTTTGTGGAGTACACCAGTGAGTCTATCCCAGGCATTGCTCGCCCTGAAAAATATTGGTAGGAGGGATTATGCCGAAACGCTCAACCGTCAAACAACTCCCCAAAGCCGTCAAAGACTGGCTGGATGCCGCGTTGGTCGAGAATAACTTTAGCGGCTACAGCGCGCTGGAAGAAGCGCTTAAAGAACGCGGTTACGACATTTCCCGCAGTGCGGTGCACCGTTACGGACAGGCACTGGAGCGCCGTTTAGCGTCTGTGAAAGCCAGTACCGAAGCGGCGAAAATCATCTCTGATAACATCAGCAACGACAAAGGCACACAAAGCGACGCCATTTTGGAAATGATCCAAAGTGAAGTTTTTCATGCTTTGATGAATCTCGAAGAAATCAAGGAAGAAGACGACCCGATGAAACGCCTTGCCGCCTTGTCGTTTGTAGGGAAAAACATCAGCCCGCTGATTGGCGCCAGTATCAATCTGAAAAAATACCAAGCCGAAATCAAAGCCCGCGCCGAAGCCGCCGCACGGGAAGTGGATGAAGTAGTGAAGAAAAACGGATTAACCGAAGAAACTGCCGACCAAATCCGTAAACAAATTTTAGGAATTGTATGATGACCGAGCCTAACTTAGATGCAATCGGTGTTTTACCGTTTGAGCAATCTGCGGTGTCGTTGCAAGTGCAACAACACTATAAAACACCAATGTTGTTGCTGGGTTATCAGCAACGTTGGTGCGCGGATTTGACTCCCGTTAAAGTCTGTGAGAAGTCACGGCGTATCGGTTTGTCGTGGGGGGAAGCGGCAGATTCCGCGTTGCTTGCCGCCTCGCAAAAAGGCATGGACGTTTGGTACATCGGTTACAACAAAGACATGGCGCAGGAATTCATCCGCGATTGTGGTGACTGGGCAAAGGCTTACGGACTCGCTGCCGGCGAAATTGAAGAAACCGAAGAGATCTTCAAGGAAGGCGACGAAGAAAAAGCCATTCTGGCTTATGTTATCCGCTTTGCCAGCGGCTGGCGTATTACCGCACTGTCTTCCCGCCCCTCTAACTTACGGGGTAAACAAGGACGTGTGATTTTAGACGAAGCCTCATTCCACGAGGATTTGGCTGAGTTAATGAAGGCGGCAATGGCGCTTTTGATGTGGGGCGGTCAGGTGCATATCATCAGCACCCACAATGGTGTGGATAATCCGTTTAATGAGCTAATAAGCGATGTTAAAGCGGGCAAAAAGCCATACAGCCTGCACACGATTACCTTTGATGACGCCATTAAAGACGGGCTTTATAAGCGCATTTGTTTACGCTTGGGGCGTAAATGGACACAAGAAGCGGAAGACGCTTGGGTGGCTGAAATCCGCGCGTCTTACGGTGATGCCGCTTCCGAAGAATTGGATTGTATCCCGCGCAACTCGGGCGGTGCATGGCTTACCCGCGCACTCATTGAAAGCCGCATGAGCAAAGACACGCCACTCATTCGCTTAATCAAAAAAGATGAATTTAGTCTTCTTGTCGAGACTGTGCGCTATGCGGAAATTGAGGAATGGTGCGAAGAAAACCTGCTCCCGGTGTTGCAAGCCTTACCGAACGGACAACGCAGTTACATTGGCGAAGACTTTGCACGGAGCGGTGACTTGTCGGTGATTTGCGTGGGACAAGAACAGCCTGATTTAACGCTAAAAGAAGTGCTGGTGCTGGAAATGTCAAAAGTGCCATTTAAGCAACAGGAACAAATTTACTATTACATCGGCGACCGCCTACCGCGCTTATCCAAAGCGGCCAATGATGGACGCGGAAACGGGCAGTTTTTATCTGAGGCGGCATTTGACCGTTACGGACAAGTGGTCGAATCGGTGATGTTAAGCGAATCCTGGTACGCCCAGCATGCGCCACCGTTTAAAGCCGCACTTGAGGACGGTACCTTTCACGGTATTCCGCGCCACGCGGATATGCTTGACGATTTACGCGCATTCCAGGTCGTTAAAGGCACACCGCGAATCCCCGACAAACGTACCACGGGCACCAGTGGCACGCAACGCCACGGTGACGCAGGCATAGCTAAACTCTTGCTCTATTACGCCTATCGCACTGACGAAGGCTTTGAAATTGACTTTAAAGCCGGCAAACGGCGCGATACAGCGGATTTATTCGGCACAAGTGCGGGATTTTCCGCGCATGGATTTGGTACGGTGCGCGGACATAATAATTTTAGAGGATATTAATTATGGGCATTAAAGATTGGTTTAAAAGTAAAAACAAAAAACTGGAAACCAACCGCACTATCGCCGGCACCGGTGACGGGCAGGACATCACCAAAGCCTACATGGGCGAGCTGGCACAGCCGGAAGATGGTGTACTGCGCGGACGCGGCAACGGCGATCTATCACTTTATGAAAAAGTATTAAGCGACGAAGAAGTCAAACGCACCTTTACCCAACGCCAAGATGCCCTCGTTTCCCGCGAGTGGACGGTAGAGCCTGCAAGTGACGAACCGCAGGATATTGAAGCGGCGGATTTTATCCGGAACTGGGTCGCCGAAATCGGCTTTGACCGCATTACCAAACTGATGCACTACGGCATTTTTTACGGCTACGCCGTAGCGGAGCTGGTGTATCGCGTCAATGATGACGGCAAATATGTGGCGGACGTCAAAGTGCGCAATCGTCGCCGCTTCCGTTTTACGCCAAAAGGCGAATTACGCCTACTCACCCGCGCCAATCAAACCACGGGTATCGAGTGCCCGGCACCGTATTTTTGGAGTTTTTGTACTGGCGCCGACCACGACGACGAGCCGTACGGCATCGGCTTGGCGCACTGGCTTTACTGGTTGAGCTTGTTTAAACGTAACGGCGTCAAATTTTGGCTGATTTTTTTGGAAAAATTCGGCATGCCGACGGTGCTTGGGCGTTATGGTAAAAATGCCAGCGAAGCCGACCAGAAAAGACTATTAGAAGCGATAGAATCTATCCAGTCCGACAGTGGCATTGCGTTGCCGTTAGATATGCCTATTGAGCTGTTAAGCCAAGGGCGCACCGGTAATGGATCTTACAAAGAGCTATTTGATACCATGAACGAAGGGATCCAACGTGTCGTCTTGGGACAAACCTCCTCATCAGGTGGCACGGCAGGACGTCTCGGTAATGACGATTTACAGGAAAAAGTACTGGAATCCATCATCAAAGCAGACTCTGATGTCATCTGCGAATCCTTTAACCGTGGCCCGGTGACCTGGCTAACTGAAATGAATTTTGCCAATGCTCGCCCGCCGCGTGTGTTTAGGGTGTTTGATGAGGCGGAAGATTTAAAAGAAAAAGCTAATCGTGACAAGATTATATTTGAAACTACCGGCTACCGTCCGACTTTGGGGCAAATCCAAGCGTCCTATGGCGGCGAGTGGGAAAAGGCAGAATCCCCGAATAATGATGCCCCGGCACCAAAAGAACCTGCTAAGAAAACGGCGGACTTTGCGGGCGAAACGGAAAAAGACATCCCGGGTTACATGGTTAACCAGCTCGACAATAATCTGGCACCGGTGATTGATAACTGGGTGAGCCAAGTGCGGGCGTTAGCCGAGCGCGCGGAATCTTTAGAGCAATTGCGCGATGAGCTGTTAACCTTGATGCCGGATATGAGCCTGGAGCAATACACAGCCGCTATGGCACTAGCACTCAACGCGGCGAATTTAAGCGGGCGCGAAGCGGCGGCAAGCGAGGCAAGTAATGAATAAAGCAACTTACGGGAGCGTGCCGTTTAACGAGCAAATTGAGTTCTATAAGCGCAAAATCCCGACACCTACCGCCACATGGACGGACATTTACAACGCCGAGCATGATTACGCGGCGGTGGTTGCGGGAGCAAACCGCCGTGAAATCATTGAAGACTTTGCCGCCGCCATTAACGACTTTATTGCTAACGGCAAAACGTTAGAGGATTTTCGCAAGGATTTTGACAATATCGTCGCTAAATATGGCTGGGACTATCACGGCGGGCGAAATTGGCGCAGTCGCGTAATTTATGAAACCAACCTACGCTCCAGCTATCAGGCGGGCAGGTACGCCCAACTGCAAGAGCTTAAAGATGTGATGCCCTATTGGGAGTACGTCCACAGTGACGCCGTCAGCCACCCGCGCATTGAGCATATGCACTGGGATGGGTTGATTTTGCGCCACGATGATCCGTGGTGGCAAACCCACTTCCCGATTAACGCGTGGGGCTGTCAATGCACCGTGATTGGGCGTAGTCAAGCCTACATGGACCGCAACGGACTCAAAGTGGATAAGGCACCCAAAATTGAGTGGGAGGAGCGCATTGTCGGCGTACGCGGCTTGAATCCGCGCATTGTCAACGTGCCGAAAGGTATCGACCCCGGTTTTGAACATATCCCCGGCGCGTCACGACTGAAAAGTCAAACTCCACCGCCGTTAGATGATGACGGACAACCGCGCCGCGTGGCGTTTTACCCGCACCGCAAAGATGCCCCAATCCCAATGCCGACCCCGCGTAAGGTATCCAGCAGTTTATTATTGCCGGAAGGCAAGGAAGACGGATTTTACATTAACGAGTTTTTATCTGAGTTTGGCGCGACGCAGGAAAAACCCGCGGTGTTTAAAGACGTACTTGGCGAAAGTTTAGTGATTAGTGATGCCTTGTTTACCTCGCGCAGCGGTCACTCCAAACTCAAAAAGCGCGGGCGTGAGGTATATCTGAAGATTTTGGCGTTAGCATTGAAAACGCCTGACGAAATCTGGACGCGTGCTGAGTATCATCACCACTTGAATTTAACCACCGTACGCCGTCGCTATATTGCTCGTTTTGAGTTAGACGACAGCGGACACAATGTGCCGGCATTGGCGGTGTTTGATGTGGGCAGTGACGGTTGGGATGGTGTAACGATATTTGCGCCGGAAAAGGACGAGTATTTAGAGCAGGTGCGCACCGGTGTGATGTTGTATTACCGGGACGATGAAGACTAAAAAACTCACCCGCCGCCACAAGTGAGTCTCGCCGGGTGTGGGATTGGAGGTCCTGGCGGGGACTGCCCACCCGATGCGTTGAAATCAATATAGGAAAAAATATGACCGGAGTCAACATTGAATTGGATATTTCGGAGCTTAGCCAAGTGATTGATAAGGCCTTGGCGACATTAAATCGTCCGAAGCTGATGTTTGCCGAGATGGGGGAAGAGTTGCTGGCAATCCATTTCGCTCGGTTTGTTGCGCAGAAAGCTCCGGACGGCACGCCTTGGGCGCCTTTGCAGGATTGGTATCGCGACACTAAAAAGAAAAACGCCGACAAAATTTTAACCCTTGACGGACATTTGCGTGGTACACTGCGCTACCAGGCAAGCGATACTGGCGTGGTGTTTGGCTCTGACCGCCCTTATGCCGCAATCCACCAATTCGGCGGAACGATCACCGCAAAAAATGCCAAAGCGTTAAATATGCACGGACGCCCGGTGAAAAGCGTAACGATTCCTGCCCGCCCATGGCTCGGCTTGTCAGCAGACGATGAGCAACGATTAATTGAAATTGCCCGGAAACACCTAAAAAACGAATTTAACGTATAAAACGCGCGTATTAGCGTTTTAATCGTCACTTCGATAAGTTATAGCTCAAGTTCGTTTTAGCGTGTTTATAAACGTTTATAAACACGCTAGAAACGATAATCCCCCTCTAAATAATCTTGCCTTTGCAAAATTACCCCATTTAATAATTCCAAACGCGGAAAAAATACAAAATTTCGCCCCCTCGGCATACTGTGTCCATAAAACACACATCCGAGGTTATTTGCCAGTGAAACTCACCAAAATGGAAATTATGCGCGTCGGCACCCATACCGCAATGGACGGGCGCGAAATTAGCTTTTCTCAAGCTGATTTAAATGATTTAAGTGCACAATACGATCCAAAACTTTTCGAATCGCCGATTGTTATCGGTCACCCCAATCTCACCGCCCCGGCTTACGGCTGGGTGAAACAGACCAGTGTGGAGGACGGCATACTTTACGCCCACGTGGGACAAGTTGACGCAGCCTTCGCCGAGGCGGTGAATGCAGGACGTTATAAAAAACGTAGTGCATCCATTTTTCTGCCGGAGACCCCCGGCAACCCTAAACCCGGTCATCATTATTTACGTCATGTGGGCTTTTTGGGCGCAGTGCCGCCCGCTGTTAAAGGCTTGGCAGACGTGAACTTTGCGCAAAGCGATGGCGGCGACAATGCGTTTGCCGACTTTGCCTTTGACGAATCCGACTCTGCTAACCCATCAACACAGGAGAAAACCATGACAGAAGCAGAACAAAAAGCCGCGATTGAAGCCGCCGCCGCAAAATTGGCAGCCGATGAAATGGCGAAAAAAGAAGCCGACTTTGCCGCCCGTGAAGCCGCTATTGCGGAACGCGAAGATAAAGTCAAAGCCGCTGAGAACGAAAAGGCCAAAGCGGAAGCGGAAAAACAGAAAAAAGAAGCCACTGATTTTGCCGATAGCTTAGTGAAAGCGGGCAAAGTTTTGCCGGCACATAAAGCGGGCTTGGTTGAAGTGATGGTGCAATTAGGCAACGCGCCGGTGTCGTTTTCTGACGGCAATCAAACCGTCTCTAAGTCGTCGATTGACGTATTAAAAGACGTGCTCAACGCTAAACCGGTGGACTTTTCGGAAAAATCCGGCGAGCCGGGCGAAAAAGACAAAGACGCGGTGGACTTTGCCGACGGTGCGTCTATCGCCAAAGCGGCCACCGCGTATCAAGCGGAACAAGCGAAAGCGGGCGTTGAAATCTCAATGACCGATGCCGTTAATCACATCATGAAAGGAGCACAAAAATGAGCAATACCCCTGAATTAATCACCGCCTACGTTACTGAAGGCAAAATCGAAGGTTATCGCATTGTTGCCTTTGGTGAAGACAAAGACGGTGCAAAACAAGCGACCGCCGCCACCGATAAGTTAATCGGTATTTCCACCCGCGTGCCGAAAGACCCGGGCGAACATGTGGATGTAGTGCGTAGCGGTTTGTATCCGGTAATGTACGGCGCCGACATCAAACGTGGAGACCCATTAACAACCGACGAGCAAGGTCGAGCCGTGAAAGCCACCGCCAAACAAGCCTATATTGGCTTTGCCGAAGAAGACGGCGAGGAAGGTGATTTTGGCTCCTTGTACATCACACCGGGTTTTGCCGCCGAATAACCCGGTCATCAAAATTAAGCAAAAACTGTAATTAATTTTCACCTATTGAAAAAGGATTAAAAATGAGTAAAGCAAATTTTCCGGTTAATCCGGTTTTAACCGCCATTGCGATTGCTTACCGCAACCGCCGCATGATTGCCGATGATGTGTTACCCCGCACTGATGTAGGCAAGCAAGAGTTTAAATATTTGCAACATGATTTGGGCGAAGGTTTTACCGTACCTAAAACCATTGTCGGTCGTACCTCACGCCCAAACCAAGTGGAATTTAGCGCTACCGAATTAACCGCCTCCACCGAAGACCACGCATTAGATGCGCCGGTGCCTGTCGTTGACGCGAAAAACGCGCCGGCAAATTACGATCCGGACGGTCGTGCCGTGGAGCAAACCATTAACTTGATTGAGCTGGCGCGCGAAATCCGCACCGCAGGCTTGGTGTTTAACGAAAAATCGTATGTCAACGGAAATGTCAAAACCTTGTCCGGTAACGACCAGTGGACACATGATGATTCCGATCCAATCCGTCAACTGTTGGAAGCATTGGATGCGCCAATTATGCGACCAAATATCATGGTTCTAGGGCAAAAAGCGGCGACTGCGTTACGCACCAACAAGAAAATCATCAAAGCGTATAACGGTACGTTGGGTGATTCCGGCTTAGTGCCGTTGGAGTTTTTGCGAGAGTTGTTTGAGCTCGACCAAATCTTAGTTGGTCAGACGTTGGTTAATACCGTGAATCAGGCTAAAAAGCCGGTATTGGCGAACGCTTGGGGTGGTCACTGCTCATTGATTTATCGTGATGTATTAGCCGACACCCAACACGGCACTACCTTTGGCTTGACCGCCCAATTTGGTACCCGCGAAGTGCGCACCATCTTTGACAACGACATCGGCTACCGTGGCGGCAATCGTCACCGCGTCGGCGAGTCCGTTAAGGAGTTGATCACCGCGAAAGATTTAGGCTTCTTCTTGAAAGACGTTATCGCGTAAGGTCGCCACATGTATATCACACTGCAACAATTAGCTGAGAAGCCGGGCGTGATGGAACTGGCGCAAGTTACCGCGCAGGTGGGGCAACCCCCTGCCGACTGGCGCATTATCGGCAAAATCATTGACGGTGAGGATGTCGCCGGCGAACCACCGGTAGCGGTTGAAAAAGCGCAGCAGTCAATAGCACGCATTGAAGAAGTGATTGCCGATTCAAGCGCGTTAATTGACGGTTACTTGCGTCAACGCGGCTATAAGCTGCCGTTTAAGCAAACACCGCGCATTTTAACCACCTGGGCGCGCAGTCTGGTCCGTTACTACCTGCATCAGCATTTGCCGGCAAAAGAAGCGGATAACCCGATTGTGCGTGACTACCGCGATACGCTCAAATTGTTGCAGTTGGTTGCGGAGGGTAAGTTTTCGCTTGGTCTGGAAGATGAGCTTACACCCATCAGCGGGCTGCCGAAATTTAGCAAAAAAGCCAGCGACCGAGTGTTTACTGCTGAAACCTTGAAGGATTACTAATGCAATACGGACCGTTTGACATTAAGCATGTAATTGAGCAGCTCAAACCCCTACAGCCGGACCACATCCACACGTTGGGATCTACCGCTGAATATCGCTCTATCAGTGATGTGAGTTTGGCAGGTTTGGCAACGCCTGCGGTGTTTGTTGTGCCAAACGGCGAGGTGGGAACGCTCAATGATGTGGCGATACGTCAAATGGTCACCGTGAGCTTTTCGGTCATCGTTATTGTGCAGTCGTATCAGTACAACATTGAGACGCCGCATTTGAGCGTAAGTAATCCGGTTATCGGCAAAATCCGTGAGCAGTTAATGGGTTGGCGCCCACCGGTGCCGGGTGCAAAAGAAACCTTTTTTGTCCGTGGCGACATTGTGGACTATACCAACTCTTATCTCGTTTGGATGGAGACCTACCAAACCAAAATCATCATAGGGAAAAACCGATGAAGCAAATTAAATTAAACCAACCGCATGTCCATTCCGGTATTAGCTATGCCGCAGGTGATGTGATTGAGGTAACAGACGCTGACGCGGCGTATCTCATCCGTCATCAAATTGGCGTGAACGGAAAAAGTGCGGTGAAAAAATCGGATGAATCCGATAAGCCGACTGAGCAAGTGGCCTCAGAACAGTCCGCGGAATCCGAACAACAGCCAGGCGACAACGCCGAAAATTCGCCGTCTGCTGACGGCGAAACCGAAAATCAAAATCAAGGAGAATAATAATGGCACACATTGAAACGTATTCTTATGGACAGGGAAAACTCTATCTTGCCGTGCGTGACGCGATGGGCAATATCGGCGCACAACGCTGGGTAGGTGATGTGTCCGAACTATCTATTTCATTAACGGTGGAAAGTTTTGAGCATACCGAATCTTATTCCGGCTCCCGCCAAAAAGTCCGCAAAATTATCACCGGCAAATCGGGCGAAGTATCGGCTAAATTCCATGAGTTTAGCGCGGCGAATCTGGCGTTGTTGTTACTCGGTGAATCTGTAACAGTTTCTGCCGGTAGCGTCACGGACGAAAAATTGCCGGCAGTGATTAAAGCGGGTGATCGCATTACATTAGCGCATCAAGATGTGAGCGAAGTACAAATTGGCTCATTAGTTGAAGGTACGGATTACTCCGTAGAGCCAATTTTTGGTGCGGTGGAATTTTTGAAAGACATTGCCACCAATACCGATACTGTGGCGTATAAATACGGGCAGGTTGAAATCATTGCTATGCTCACCACTAATCCGAAAGATCTGTTTTTACGCTATGAGGGCATTAACTTAGCCGAAAACAACGAATGGACGGTGGTTGAGTTATACAAAATCAACTTCACGCCGACCGAAGCGCTGAGTCTCATCAACAATGAAAACTCGTTAGATGCGCTAAATACCAAAGCCACCGTGCTCGCCGACACCGCCAAAGTAGGCGACGTCACACTAGGTCGTTTTGGCCGCGTGATTAAAATCCGCAAATAACCTTCCCCGGGTAATACCCGGGGAACTTAATTCAAGAATCAAGGCTCTGTCATGACCGATAAAAACAAAGAACTCGAAATTCTATTTCCGACAGCTGAAATTGAGGTTGCCGGCGAGAAACTGGAAGTCAAGGAATACACGTTAAAGCAACAGTTGCAATATAACGCCAAATTTATGCCGTTTATAAACGCATTGCGCGCCAGTCTTGGTAACAATCAAGAGGATTTTTCGCTTGACGATTTAATGGTGTGTTTAAGTGCAAATTATCAAAATGTGATGGAGTTGGTAGCAATTTCAATCAATAAATCGGTTGAATTCGTAGAGAGTCTGGGTAACCAAGACGGCGAAGCCCTTTTGATTATCTGGTGGGGTGTGAATTCCGATTTTTTTACCCGCAAGGCGGTGCAACCTCTCGTCGAGAAGTCGGCGAAGGCAAATCTCGCCAAGTGGACTGGGGTGAAATTATAGAGTTTTTAATCGCTAACGGTCATCAATATCGCGAACTCGCTGATTATACCACTCGCCAGTTGCTGTTGTTTTATGAAAAAGCCCTAATTCGTTATCGTCGCGCGCGAGCTGACCGAACAATGGATGTATGTTATGGGGTAAACAGTGGTAAAGAAGGATTGGAAAGCTATATAAACACATTGACCGCCGATTAGCGGTCAAGTTTTAAAGGTTAGCGGTGCGGATGAAACAGCACGGCGATAACGGCGGCAGGAAACGGAAATTTGAAAACCAGTTTTAAAATGCCGAAGGTGGCACCGATTAACAATACGATCGCAATAAGACTACGAAACTCAATCACACCAAATAACACCATCAATAACGGGACGGTTATCGGCAATGTCGCGATAACCCATGCAACATAAGTCAATAATTTATCGTTTTTCATTATTTGGGACTCCCATGGCTGATAATTTAACGCTGGCACTGACAGTTAAAGCAGATTTGGATCGTGCTGTTAAAAATTTTAAATTACTACAGGCGGAAATGCAACGTACTGCCACTGCCGGCAATACTGTTGGGCGTGATGGGCGTAGCGGTGCACAAGGGTTAAATGAGCTTGGCAAAAGCGCTGACCAAGCGGCAAACAAACTGGGTAAAACCCGTGCAGGCGTTGAATCTATCAGTAAACAACTAGCTTTACTTAAAAAGCAAGTTGTGGGACTTGCCGCGCTATCAAAAATTTCGCTCGGTCTTGCCGGTATTGCCAACACCGCCGACGAATATAAAAACTATCAAGCCCGCATTAATCTTGTGTCGCGTTCCAACCGCGAAGCAAAAGGCACTTTTAAAGAGTTAATGCAAATTGCCGATGACACAGGGCAATTATTTAATGCTTCTGCCGAGCTTTACACCCGCACTTATCGTGCATTGGGTGATAAAGCAAATAGCGCCGAATTACTCCAATTTACAAAAACCATCCAACAAGCGACGGTGGTTTCCGGCGCAAATGCGACAGAAGCTGGTGCCGCGATTATTCAGTTGTCGCAAGGTTTGGCGTCCAGCACTTTACGTGGTGAGGAATTTAATTCCGTCGCCGAGCAAATGCCGATTATCCTTGAAATCTTACAAAAGAGCCTTGGTAAAACGCGTGGCGAATTGCGCAAGATGGCAGAAGCAGGAGAACTTACTCCGCAACTGATTATCGGTGCAATGAAAGAGGCACGAGATGAAGTACAGCGTCAATATGACGCCATGCCACACACTATCGGACGCGCAATCAATGAATTAAGTAACGCCTGG
The DNA here is from genome assembly GCF_000466335.1 of Aggregatibacter sp. oral taxon 458 str. W10330. Classification (NCBI taxonomy): domain Bacteria; kingdom Pseudomonadati; phylum Pseudomonadota; class Gammaproteobacteria; order Pasteurellales; family Pasteurellaceae; genus Aggregatibacter; species Aggregatibacter sp. oral taxon 458. Next base: position 103,700 of record NZ_KE952613.1, read on the forward strand.
CTACAATTTATCGGACAAACCGACAAAGCTGTTCCGGTGATATCCCTTGTCGCCGGTGCGATTAGCGCATTAGCAAAAAATCTCGATGAACTCGGCACTGTGATGTTGATTGTTGCCGGTGCAGCTGCAGGTCGTTATCTCAGCAATATGACAAAGCTCGCCATTGAAACCGTTAAGAGCAATACGGCGACTGCGGTGAGTACCCGTAGTTTAATTGCTAGAGCGCAAATTGAAGCTAATGCCGCAAAAGCCGCTTATGCCATGGCGGTGGCGACTGAGCGAGAAGCCATTGCCACAGAACGCCTTGCCCTTGCCAATCGTAATCTTGCGACGGCAAAAGCAAGCGCCACCGCCTCCGGAATTGGGCAAAGTTTGCTGACATTAGCAGGTGGCAAGCTTGGGCTGGCAATTACTGCCATTACTGGGCTTTATCTTGCATACGAATATTTAAAAAACAAAGAAGAAGAACTAGAGGCACAGTATCAACAAACGTCCAACGCCATCCAATCAAATATTGATAAAACGCAAGGATTGATTGAGGCTCGCACTAAATTAGGTGAGCTTGGCGGGTTTACAGACCGTGTTATGCAGGTTGATGCCAATAAAAAGATCATTGAAGATGCGAAAAAAGACCTTGATGAACTTATTGCCCGTCGCGACGAATTATTGCATCAAAACATGATGAGCGACCTCGGTGGATTTATTAACACCGATGAAATCAACAAGATCAACGAGCAAATCAGCAATCTTGAGAAACATTTAAAAGAGCTCGGTGACAGCAATGTGGATTTGGCGAACCTTGTTAAAGAGCAATACAAAGCGGCATTCGATGAAGCCATTGCCGCCGGTGGCGAGCTTGCCGAAAAATTGAAAGCCTTGGGCGGTCCAGACGTGCAGGAAGCGCAGGATTTATTGCGTGATGTCATCAAGAAAAACGAAGGTGTATTGCAGGAAATGCAGGGCGAGCTCACTAAGCTCGAAAGCAAGTTAAACGGCGAGTTGGTTGACGCCACATTAACTGCTGCCCAAAAACTCGAACAGTTTAGAGATCGCGCTATTGAAGCGGCTAGACGCGCGGGAGACTCAGGAAAACTGTTACAACCTTTAATCGACGGCTTAAATCGTGTCATTGATCTGCAAAATAAAGTGGATGATGCAAAAGCCTCAAAAGATAACGCTACCCGACTTAAACAACTCCAAGCGGAAGCCGAAAAATCCAAACTTGATGCGCGCGGCAAGCGTGATTATGACATTAATCATCATCAGTGGGATAACGACGAACAGCGCAATCAGGCACTGGCTTACTCAGCGCAAATTGCCGCAGGTGAAAGCTATCGTAAAGCCCAATCTAAAACAAAAAAAACGAAGACCAAGGAATACGATGCCGCCGAGAAAAACCAAGCCCTCAACATCCAGTATTTGCGCCTGACGGGGCAGGAAGTGAAAGCCAACCTCACGGACATTGAGGGGCGTTATAACAAGCTCATCGCCGAGTTTACCAAGCACAGCAATGTGGACGGCATCAACTTGATTAAAAAAATCCTACCGCTAGAGCAAGCAAAAGCCCAAGTGGATGGCGTACAAAATGAAATCAACCGCTTGTATCAAAACCAAAGCACCCAAGAGCAACGTATCCAAGCGCAGGTGCAAGTGGGCTTAATTAGCCATTTTGAGGGGCAACAGCAATTAAAAGCTTTATACGCCGAAACTGTCGCAGAACTGGAAAAACAAATCCCCGTCCTTGAAAAACTGGCACAAATGCCAGGGGCACAAGGCGAGGCGGCGAGAAACTCACTCGAAAACATGAAGCTCAAAATTGCCGAACTTAAAACGGCAGGAAATGAGCTAGAAAAGGCGTTTAAAGAGGGGTTAACACAGGGCATCCAGTCATCTTTGATGGGGCTTGCGAATGGCACGATGACGTTAAAAGACGCAGTTAAAAACTTAGCAATAACGATTTTAAATGCCATGACGCAAATCGCCGCGCAACAGTTAGCAATGCAAGCTAGTAGTGCAATTGGCGGTTGGTTGGGCTTTGCCGGCTCTGCAGCAAGTGCAGCTGGGGGGACAGTGGCAGCAGCAACGGGCGGACATATTCGCGGTCCCGGCACAAGCACGTCAGACTCTATCCCGGCACGATTGTCTGACGGTGAGTTTGTTGTTAGAGCTGCGATGGTATCGCGCTACGGCGTTGACTTTTTGCACGCGATCAACCGGGGGCAACTCGGCAAATATGCTTCCGGCGGCTTAGTATCAAGCCCCGATATGCCGAGCTACCGCGAACCGAGTTTAAGCGATTCTTTGCGCGATGGTCGTGCGGGCTCGCAAGTTATAGCATCACCGGTCAATATACAACAAACGCTTGCGGTCGATAGTGCTGAGTTATTTACCGCGGGGCTCAAGACTAACGAGGGCATCAAAGCAGTCATCACTATGCTGCGCGCCAACAAACAAACCGTAAAAGATGCTTTAAATTAAGGAGTTACGATATGTCATACAAAACCGGCACCGCAAAAAATGAACGCGACTTGCTTGACATACTCAATAAGTTTTTAACCACCGACCCGACGCTTGTCGCTAACGGGCAGGCGTGGACGGTGCTACTTGACAAAACCGTAGCAAAAACTGCAACAGAAGAAGCTAAACGCAAAATTGTGTGGAAATCTACCGGAACCGGAGTTGAGCAAGATATTTATGTGATGTGTGAATCCGTCAATAGCATCTCGCAAGACATTTACAACCTTAACTTTTTCGGCGGTACATTTTTTAATGAGACATTAGTTGCCGGCGATGATGTGCAAGCGGGAATGATTAACCGTTCGCCTGGCGTTGTGCTATTTGCTGACGCTCGCCCGATTGACTATTACATGGTCGCCGATGGACGTTGCTTTAAGGTGGTGACACGTATCTCTAATGTGTGCTCAAGTGCCTATTGTGGCTTTATTCTGCCGACCGTACCGCCGACAGAATATCCCTATCCGCTTTGCATTGCCGGCACGGCGCCGACAAAGACACCGATTAGCAGTAGTAATAGTCCGATTTTGTTGCGTTACTCCAATACCGAGTCTTACAACTCCTCTATTGTAGATCCACTTAGCGGCAACTGCTGGCTGTTTACACCAGACCAAAGCTGGCGCGATTTTAGCGGATCGAATTACAGTAGATATAGCAATGATTCACAATTTCAAGCGCTTTATCCTATGGCAATTTCGCAAAAACACTCATCCCGCGCGTGGAATGTACTTAAAGCGGTGACTGCGTCACCCGGCGGACATTACCCACTTTATCCCGTAGAGTTTATGGGGCTGGCTGATGGCAGTCAGGGCATTAACCGTTGGGGCTCGTATGATGGCGTTTATTGGGTCCCGGGCGTGCAACGCGCGGTGGGAGATGAGGTAACATTGCCAAATGGCAACAAAGGCGTGGTGTGTAACGGCGCGTTTCGCACCACAACAACCGATTATTTTGTTTTAGAGCTTGGAGCGTAATATGGCGTATCAAACAGGCACCGCGACTAACGTCGCAGATTTACTAAGTAAGCTCGCCGAGTTTGCGGTTAACCTTAACTGGACTATCCAAAAAAATAGCACAAACGTGCTTTATTTAAGTAACGCAGATGGCTATTGGGCACTTGAGTTTAAAAACGATATGTTGTTTGTAATTGCCAGCGCCGGCGTTGATAAAAATCGCGACTGCTTCAATCAGCCTGGAGCCTCATGTAATAACTCTTACCTCAAAACAAAAACCCGCACGTCCCATTTACAAAACGGTAAATTTGTCAGTTATGACTTTTTCGGCACGGCGCAATACTTGCATGTGTGTGTGCAGTATCAAGCGGAGCGATTCCGCCATTTTGGGTTCGGCACGCTCAACAAAGAGGGGCAATATACCGGCGGACAATACGTTTTTGGGACAACAGTTGATAATAGTGCTTATAACCGTCCTCGCTTAAATAACTACCATACTTTCGGCATGTCTTCGGGGGATAATTCCTATGGGCCGGCTGTTCGCGCCGACCAAATTGGTGGGGATACTCGGGCGCCTTGGTATTTTTGTGCAGATACACGTTATGAGTACGCTTTGCCATCATCTGAGACCGGCTGTTATATGCTTACAAATGGACGTGCTGATGATCGCGAGCATAATCCGGACCGGATGTTATTAACCCATAGTCAAAGCAAATTCGGACAGCTAGCAATGCCGGTGCCTAATGCGGTGATCGCACAATGTAAAGATAACTTATTTCGCCGTCTCGGTACCGTCCCGGATCGCTATGAGTGCAAAATTGTCGGCATCGTGCCGCGCCAGAAATTACAAATTAACGGCGAGACTTGGATGTTTGTGCCGAGTGCGCAATATCAAACCGCCGCCACATCGATTGCGGCGGAAGGAAGCGAAAACTCCGGCGAATACGGCGTGGCATACCGTATTATTGAGTAATCCATATGGCTAAGATTAACGGATATAAGATTTCTAGCGGCGCCACCGTACAAATTAAAGATACCGGTTATCTTGACGGATTAGTTACGTATCGCGGCGCAAATTCCCGACTTGTTGCACAAAATGCAATAACCAACGGGCAGATTCACGCACGCAATATCAAAAATCAGACGTTGGGTGCGCAGGCGTATGTTATCCCTAACTATTACTCTGATCTTTACAAACGCATCATTGTTATCCCGCACACCGTCAATCTTGGCTCTATATCAACCGACCAGACTTTTAAAGTGCAAGTCTGGAATGCTAACAAAAGTGCAGTAAAACTGTTATCTGTTTCCGTGGTCGGCGGTGAGGGTATAGAGCTTGTCGGCCCTACATCCGGTACGTTTAACGCGCTCGCCCTTAAAAAATGGACGGTTAAAGTCGGCATGCAGGGCACCCCGGTGATTGATTGCGTCGTGACGTTTAACTTTTTAGGCAAAAGTCCCGTCACCTTACGCATTACCGGCTCGCGTTCTACCGACTGGTCGTTTATGCCCGACTGGTCGGAAGATGTCACCGAAAATCTCGAGTGGCTCACCCGCGTGCATCAATCCGTGACAGCCGCCGAACAGCGCATTGCGCGTCGTTTAAGTCCGCGCCGTACCTTTGAGTTTAAAGTGAGTTTTAGTGAGGTGGAGCGCCAGCTATTTGAGTCCGCCCTTTACGGCTACGGCTCGCGCGTATGGTCACTGCCGATTTTTACCGACTGTGCAAGACTGTTACAGCCTGTGCAACAGGGTGCGGTGGAGTTACCTATTAACACGGTGGGCTATGATTTTGCCGTCGGTGGGCGCGCACTTTTGATGACCGGAAGCAACAAAGAGATGGTTGAGATCACTACGTTGGAGCCAAGCAAAATCACGGTTAAACGCCCTATTGTTGGCAATTACGATCAGTCATTTACATCCATTTATCCGCTCCGCTCGGCGGTGCTCACAGATATGCCGCAAGTGCGCCGTTTAAGCGATAACGTATCAACCGCACAAATCCGTCTGCAACTGCACGAGCACAATGGCTGGAGCGATGATGTGAGCCATTTGCCGACATATCGCAATCACCCGGTGCTGGAGCCGACATCGGAGTGGTCGGAAGACATTACGGCGCAATATGCGCGGCTGATTAAGACATTGGATAACGAGACGGGCTTGCCGTACTACTTAGACACAGCCAATAAAGCTATGCAAATCACCGCCCACCGCTTCGTGGCAAGCGGGCGGGAAGAACAACGCAAGCTTCGCAACCTGTTTTATTACCTGCACGGGCGTCAGCGTGCAATTTGGGTTGCAACATCAAGCACCGATGTAACGCCCGTGGGCGATATTGTCGGCAAAGCTTTAGATATTGCTTACATCAACTATACCGGCGCACTGCAAAAACAGGCAGGACGGCAAGATGTGCGCATTGAGTGCACAGGCGGGCGGGTGTTTTATCGCCGTATTGTGTCATCCAATGTGATTGACTCAAGCACCGAGCGGCTGGCATTTGATGGTGACACGCTCAACATCAAACAGTCGGAGATTCTCAAGATTTCGTACTTGACGCTTTCCCGGCTTGAGAGTGACACAGTGAGCTGGGTGCATCACACCGACGCAGACGGTGCGGCAACCATCACGGTGAGTTTCCGCGGGCTCCGCGATGAGCTTGAGCCGTAAAAATATTTTTAAAAACGACCGCACTTTTAAAGAAGGTTTAAAGGATATTTAAAGATGAGTTATTTAAGCAAAACACATTCCATTTCCGAGGGGCAGCCGGTTAATCTGTATCAGTTTACCCGAGGGGACGGTGAGAAAATTTGGCGATTTTGCGACGCCGATATGGATTTAGAGATTAACGGCCAGAAATGGCTTGCAACGGCAATTAAAGATGAGCGAGGAGATGGCGGCGAAGGCAAAATTACAATTAAATTGCCTAGCAATAACCCGGTGGCGCGACTGTATCGAGGGCTTCCGCCGAGTCAAACGGTGACGCTTACAGTTATGCGCTTAAACTGGATGGATACTGAGATTCGGGTTGTGTGGATTGGTACGATTGTGGAGGCAAAACGCCCGGACATCGCGACCACACAACTGATTTCTGCCGCACTATCCGAAACGATGGAGAGCGCCGGTTTGCGTTTAACGTGGGGGCGTAACTGCCCTTATACACTGTATGACGTGGATTGCAAAGTTAAGCCCGGCAACTTTGTTGTTGCGGGGCTCACCATAAGCGCGATGGACGGTGTATCTATCACTGTTGATTTACCGCAAAATCTCCCTCAAGGCTGGTTTAATGCGGGGCTTATTGAGTGGACGGACGACGGCGTACGCGAGGTGCGTGCAGTGACTGTTCATCAAAATAATAAGCTCACGCTCATGGGCGGCACCCAAAAACTGTCTGTCGGCACGGTTATCAAAGTCTATCCAGGCTGTGACGGCCGCGCCGAGACGTGCCTTAAAAAGTTTAACAATATACTCAATTTCGGCGGCGCACCGCACATGCCTAATAAGTCGCCGTATGATGGTTCACGGGTATTTTAAGGAGGATTAATTATGTGGGCTGCAATCGGATGGGCAATCGTACGGATGGTAGTCGTGATGGCTATCAGTTATTTAGTCAGTCAAGCTACGGCGCGCAAGCAATCAAACAACAGCCCCGAAGCGGTCGGAGCCAAAGATTGGAACTTTCCACAAGTCGACGAGGGCACGCCGCAGTGCGTGTTTTTCGGCGATTGTTGGACTGAGGATTGGCAGGTGTTGGCATATGGCAATTACCGCACGACCGAGATTAAAAAAGGTTAAGTTATGGACAAGATGACTATCACAATGCAAGACATGCGCCGGGTAGATTTCTGCGCGGCGGGCGTGGAGGCGTTTTTTGTGCGCGAGGGCTTGGACTATGCCGATTTTTTAGCACACGGGATTGATTCTGAGGTGCTTTTAAACACGGGCAGTGTGTTTGCCCGTAAATGTATTAATGCCGCCATTGCGGCGCGTCAAGGAGATAAATAATGGGCGGTAAACGTGGTGGCGGGTCGGTAACGGTTGGTTATCGCTATTATTGGGATATCCAAAGTGGGCTTGGGCGTGGACCCGTGGACGAGATTGTCGAGCTCCGTGTTGATGACAAGACGGCCTATGTTGGCAAGCCCGGTGAGATTACGCACTCACAGGCGATTTATGTTGACAAGCCGGATCTCTTCGGCGGGGATAGCACCGGCGGCGAGGGTGGGATTCAAGGGCGCATGGAGATACTCATGGGTGAGCCCGACCAAAAGCCGACACAAATGCTGATTAATTTACTCAAAGGAGTTTATAACCCGGCCAGACTTGAGTGGTGGCAACGTAAACTAAAAGAGAGGCGAGGACGCAATACGCCCGAGATGGAGTTTCACTCTCCGGGCCCCGTAAAACCTGGCAAGTTAGAGGATGATGACAAAATCCCCGGTTTCCGCGGTGTCGTCACGACAGTGTTTAGCGGGTTGATTAGTTGCTATAACGCCTATCCCAAAAAGCATAGTTACCGCGTACGCAGAACGAATAAAGGCTGGCACGGCGGCGTGGTGTGGTACCCCGAAAAAGCTAAAATCTTGCTACGCAACGACAATCTCAAAATCAAGGGGTTGACTCCGGAGCAGGAGCAGAATGTACGCCAAATCCACGCGATGAATCCGGCACATATTTTGGTTGAGTGCGCCACGAATAAGAGTTGGGGAGGTAAAAAAGACCTCGCCGATTTGGATTTAGATAGCTATAAAAAAGCCGCTGATACGCTTTATGCCGAGGGCTTTGGCTTGTGTATCCGCTACAACCGACAAACCTCCATCAAGGAGTTCATCCAGCAAATTGTGGATCACATCGGCGCGGCACAATATGACAACATTGAGACAGGTAAACAGGCAATTAAATTAATTCGCCATGATTACAAGGTCGAGGATTTACCGCTGTTTACATACGATAACGGGATTCTTTCCGTACTCGATGACGACAGCGCGGCAACCGATAAGCAAGCCAATCAAATCATCGTCAAATACCGTGAGCCGGTGACTAACCGCGACGACCAAGCCATTGCTAACAATATCGCGGCAGTGCAAATGCATGGCGTAATTAGCAAAACGGTTGAGTACAAAGGGATTCCAACCTTTGATTTGGCTGCACGTGTGGCACAACGTGATTTAGAGATGATTGCCAGCGGCTTAACACGGCTCAAAATTACGTTTGATATGCGTGGTAGTGAGTTACGCCCGGGCGATGTTATCCGGGTCAATCTGCCTGAGCGTGATATTGTGGACGTGGTCTTTCGGGTGGGTGAGCTTAAAAACGGCAACGAGGGCGAGATTGTCGCTACTTGCTTACAAGATGTGTTCGGGCTTCCCGCCGCTAACTACTCTACGCAAAAAGGCGAGTCGCTTTATATCCCGCCTGATTACACCGCCAAACCGATTGAGCGTGCGCGGTTGTTTGAGGTGCCGTATCACGTGCTCCCCCTTGTGTTAACGGACGCAGAGCGCGCTTATATCAAGCCGACGGATTGTTTTGTTTGGAGCCTGGGCGCGCAACCTACCCCGCTTTCCGTTGGCTATGACATGTTAGTCAACGTAGGCGCGGGCTATGCGCAGACTGCGACAGGCTCATTCACGCCATGTATTGAGCTGGTCGGCGAGGTGAGCCCTTATCAGACTAGCATTAAGTTTAAGTTAGAGGGCGAGTATTCCGCCCTTGCGAGCGCCGAGGCACTCATTGTGGATGATGAGATTATCAAGATTGATTCCGTCGATTTTAAAGTTGGCACAATGACTGTGGGTCGCGGTTGTGCGGATACTATCCCGCAGGCGCACAAAGCGGGTTCATTGGCGTGGTGTTATCTACTTGCCGCCGGCACGGATGAGACAAAATACACCGTGGGCGAGCAAATCAAGGCTAAATTGCTCACCCGCACGGCACAGCAAACGCTTGATGAGAGCAAGGCCCAGGTGCTTACACTTACCACCCGTCAACGTCAAGCCCGCCCTTATCCGCCGGGTAAAGTGCAAATTGATGGCGGCTACGGCAACACCATTAATGACAAATTCGCATTTAAACTCACTTGGGCACACCGTGACCGTGATGTGCAAGCGGATAAGTTGATTCCGCATACGGATGACAGCACCGTTTTGGGCAAGGATGTCAGCTACAAAGTAGATTTACTGGACGGCGACAGCGTGGTGCGCTCAATCAGCACAACGGCAACCGAATTTACATACCCGGACGCCAAAAAAGTGGACGGCGAGCAATTTAGCCAAATAGCACTATATAGCACTCAAAACGGCTTACAGAGCCTTCGTCGTTATGTGTTCAAAGTCGGCGGCGCGCTGATGTTGCTCTATAAGTATGATTATCGTGAGACTTGGACCGAGGGCGATGACTTAATCAATAAGTATGATGACAATGATATCCCCGGCGGTAAATACCTTATGTTGTCAAGTAACGCTAATCCAAAATCCAACATTTACAAAGACTATGCAATACCCGCCAGTAAATATGCTCGTTTTGTGCTTGATTACAAAATTATGACGTATAACCAACGTCGCGGCAAATGCCGGGTGATTGTGCAACTGCTTAACGGCAAAAACGTGGTGCAATCATACGAGTCAGAGTTGATGGGCGACTGGCAAACTAATGACTGGCACCCGCAACAAGTTAGCGGCGCACTGCCGCCGGAAGTGACTACTATCCGCTTTAAGATTGTGCCGGAGGCGAATATCCGCAATAACGCACTGACATTTAGAGATATCACAATTAGAGTTGGGGAGGAGTAGCTTTCAAACGCTTTAAAAACTGACCGCACTTTAAAATGAAAAACAATTAACAACCCAAAATAAGGATTAAACAATGCAAGATAAAACAGCCACCCTCCGCAACGGCAATACAGGCACCGTCGTCTATGAGAGCCAATTTGGCAAGCTATTAATCGTTGAGCATAACGGCGATGAGCTACCGCCGACGCACTGGCACAACGCTAACGGCTCATAAAGCCCGCTTGATGTGGTTGACATTAACCAAGGATAGATACAATGCCAAACAAACAAACAAACAAACAAACAAACAAACAAGGAAGTAGTTATGTTTAAGCAAGCCCCATTACCGTTTGTCGGTCAAAAACGCATGTTTTTAAATCATTTTAAGGCGATTTTAAACGAGCAGATTCCGGGTGATGGTGAGGGCTGGACGATTATTGACACATTCGGTGGCTCCGGCTTGCTTAGTCATACTGCAAAACAACTTAAACCCCGCGCCCGTGTGATTTATAACGACTTTGACGGATACGCCGAGCGCATTAAGCATATCGACGACATTAACCGCTTGCGTGCGCAAATTGCCGCGTTATTAGCGGGTGTTCCGCGCCAAAAACGCGTCACCGATAAAGCGCTAAAAGCGCAAATTATCGACACAATCAAAGCGTTTGACGGCTACGTGGATTTAGCAAGTCTCACAAGCTGGCTGTTGTTTTCAGGTCAACAAGTTGGATCTTTTGATGAGTTGTGTAAAAAGGATTTCTGGCATTGCGTGCGCGCGTCTGATTACCCGTCCGCCGATGGTTATTTAGACGGCGTTGAGGTGGTTTCGGAGTCGTTTCACACATTACTGCCGCGCTTCACAGCCGACCCGCAGGCAGTATTTGTACTAGACCCGCCTTACTTATGCACTAAGCAAGAGAGTTACAAGCAGGCGCATTACTTTGATTTAATCGACTTCTTACGACTAATCAACATCACCCGCCCGCCGTATATCTTCTTTTCGTCCACCAAGAGCGAGTTTGTGCGGTTTATCGAGTATATGCTGCAAGATAAGGTGGATAACTGGCAGGCGTTCGACGGCGCGCAACGGATAGCAATTAAGACAAGCCTCAACTATCAAGGCGAGTACGAGGATAATTTGGTTTATAAATTCTGATGAATAATAGCAAGACCAAACCACTAAATTTTACGTAGCGTTATCTATAAAAAAAGAGAGGATGATTTAAACCCCTCTCTTTTTTTTGCAACTTCGTTTCACTATATGTAATAAGTTTAAATTTTATTTATTGCACAAAATGATGCAGATTTATTGCGCGCGGCATCACTAAAATGAAAAAAAATCTCATCACAACTGCAATGTTATTTGCCCTTCCAACGATAGCATTCGCCAATGAAAACACAAAAACCGAATTAGCTCCGATTGTCGTTTATTCTGCGTATGCCACACCGGTAAACCAAGACCAAACCGCGTCATCAGTCACCGTTCTCACAGAAAAAGATTTTGCCGAGCGCAATGCGACTTATGTGAGTGATGTGTTGAAAACCGTGCCAAGCCTTGCCGTAAGCACTTCAGGCGGTCGTGGTACATTGACCAACGTCTTTTTACGTGGTGCGGATGCAAACCACACTGCCGTGATTATTGATGGTGTAAAAGCCAATCCGGTTTCCGGCTACGGTTTTGATTTCGGTGGATTAGCTTTAAGCAACATCGAACACATCGAAGTCTTACGCGGTGAGCAATCTGCGCTTTGGGGAAGTGATGCAATGGGCGGTGTGATTTATATCACCACCAAAAAGGGCCTAGAAAAAGGCAAAACTTTCAATGTTGACTATGATTTTGGCACAGGATCTCACCGCACTGTTGATGGTTCATTAACCCTTTCAGGCTCAAACAACAATTTCTATTATGCTTTACATGGTGACAGCCACCACACCAAAGGCATTTCAGCACTCAGCAAAGACCGTTTTAACTACACGGCACAAGATGGCACAGCGGTCAGTACCGGTGGAGCAAGTGAGCGCGATAAATTCCACCGTGATAATACCTCTCTTCGTTTTGGCTATGACGATAACCAAAAAGGCTTTGATTTCTTAACTTCTCATAGCAGTCAAACAGCTAACTTTGATAACAGTGCAACAGATGAAAAAGGTCATTACACTCGCACACGTGATACCTTATTTAAATTAAGTGGTTTCTTAGGTAATGGCGATGAATTGCTTAAACATAAAGTTGGCGTAAGCCATATCAAAACCGACAGCGATACGGTTGGCTATGCCTCAGCTTACGATGCGAAAAAACTCAATGCGAACTATCAATTAGATGTGAATTTCGATCGTGAAGGCACCATCACGCAAGGTTTAAGTTTCTTAACAGACTATCAAAAAACAGATTTTAACTCGTCTTATTTCAATAATGCGGGTAATAAAAAGCTTATTGAGAAAAGCGTCGCGGCAGAATATCGCCTATTACACGATGCGGATCATAGTTTGAATGTGAGTGGTCGTTACACTGATAGCTCTGAATACGAAAATTCATGGACAGGTCGTATTGCCGGGGCTTATCGCTTACATAACAATGTGAAAGCACATGCAAGCATTGGTTCAGCAATTCAAAATCCGACAATTACGGAATATTACGGCTATAACGCACGCTATATCGGCAACCCAAATTTACAACCGGAAAAAAGCGTAGGGGGCGATGTTGGTTTCTTATTTGAAACAGATGATCACCGCCATAGTGTTGATATCACTTATTTCACGCGTAACGTGAAAAATGCGATTAGTAGCGAAGTGATTAATTCCGTCACCTATGCAAGCCGTGCCGTCAATCTTGATGGGAAGAGCAAGGTTAAAGGTCTTGAAGTGGCTTACAATGGTAAAATCACAGATGTATTAACCGCTTATGCGAACTATACATATACCCAAACCCGAGACAGCAAAGGGATTGAATTGGCACGCCGTCCGAAACATTTAGCCAACACAGGCTTAGCCTATCAGATTACTGAAAAATTGGGCGCAGATGTGAATTTGTCTTACACCGGCAAACGTATGGATACCTACTATTCACCAAGCTACAGTACACATAAAGTGAAATTGCCATCTTATACCTTGGCAAACGTAGGCGTGAATTACAAAGTGGCGGAGAGTTTGACGGTTTACGCAAACCTCAACAACGTATTCAATAAAAAATACGAAAACGTTCTTGGTTACGGCCAAGAAGGGCGTAATGTTTACGTTGGCTTGAAAGGATCGTTCTAATCATAAGGCGGGCTTTGGTCCGCCGAATTTTTTTATTGTGGCGGGCTGAAAACCCGCCTTCGTTATATGAAAAAAACATCCTTTATTTTCACCGCACTTTTTCTTTCCCTTTCTGCACACGCTGAGCAATTTGTTTCGCTCACCTTGTGCAGCGACCGACTGCTTGCGGAAATTGCCCGTCCGGAACAAATCGCGGCGATGTCGCCTTACTCTCAAAATCCGCGCATGATGCTGGATAAAATTAATCGAGACAAGCCGATCCTTGAACCGCAACTGACCGCATTGTTGCCTTATTTGGATAAAACCCTGTTGATTGATGAAACCTTTTATCCGCAATTGGTCGCCGATTTAAAACGCCTTGGCGTAAAAATTGTGCCGATTAATGACAGCCCACAAAGCGCTGAAGAATTATTTGAACTGCTGTTGCAACTCGGGAAAATCACTGCTAATGAAGCTCATGCGGAACAGTTGGTAGCAAAATTAACATCACAAAAGACCAAACTGAATGTGTCCTTGACCGATACGCTAATGTTATCGGAAACCGGCGCAGTGGAACCCATTTTCCCGCAATATAACGTGCTGTTAGCATTGCTTGGTTTAACACCGTTAAAATACCCATTGACCCCGCAAAATTTTTCATTGGAAAAAGTGTTGCTCGCCCAACCTAACGGGTTAATCGAAATCACTGACCAGCAAAGCTATAACGAACAGGCGGAATTGCTTGACCATCCGCTGTTAAAAAAATACTTTGAAAATCGACCGCACTTTCGCATTCCGATGAAATATACTTATTGCCTTGATCATGGCGTGTGGCAGGGGGCAGAGATGATTTATCAACAATCTAAGTCATGGAATTCGACAAATCTCCCTTGAATGAGACAAATCTCCCCTAACCCCTCTTTACTAAAGAGGGGGATTTTCTTTAGTAAATTAACCCCAGATGGCATATTTACCTTTTTTGTGTATGAATGACTAAAATGAAAGGCATCAGAATGATAAATTATCGATACAATAGCCCTCTTCAGTAAAGAGGGGAATTTCGTTATTAAATTAACCCAAGATGGTGAGTTTATAACTTTTATGTATGCATGATTAAAATGAAAGACATCAGAATGATAAATTATCGATACAATAGTCCCTTTTAGTAAAGAGGGGAATTTCATTATTGAATGAACCCTAGATGGCATATTTACTGTTTTTATGTATGAATGATTAAAATAAAACATCAGACTGATAAGTTATCGATACAACAGTCCCCCTCTTTAGTAAAGAGGGGTTAGGGGAGATTTAACAAAGTGAAAACGAAAAACATACCAAATGATCTTTGGATTGCATAGGAAATAGCGCCTTGACAAAAACACAAAAATTAAACGCCGCACTTTTCTCATTCTTGCTGTTGATAACAGGCATTGCCCTTTATCATCAACTTGGCGATTTTGCGCATCTCAAAAATGCGGATGGGGTGCTCACTGATATGCGTTCGCTTGTATTGTGGGATGTTCGTGTGCCGCGCATTGGTTTAGCGATTTTAACCGGTGCCAGTCTTGCCCTTGCGGGCAATGCCATGCAAGGGATCTTCCAAAATCCATTGGCAAGCCCCGGTTTGCTCGGCAGTAGTGCCGGAGCAACGGCGGCCAGTGTGCTCGTTCTTTATTATTTTTCTGTGCCGTTTACGGTATTGCTATTTGGCGGTGTTTCGGGGGCATTAGCGAGTTTTCTATTGGTTTATGCCATTGCCAAAAATCATGGCACGACCATGATGCTCCTCAGTGGTTTAGCGGTGAATATGTTACTTGGCGCCGCCATTGCGTTGTTGTTATCTAACGCTGAAAGCCCTTGGGCGCTAGCAGAGCTTTACCGTTGGTTACAAGGTTCATTAGTGTGGGCGAAGCTTGACACTTTGGTGATTTCACTGCTGATTGTTCTGTTTGGTTTAGTTTGTTTATACCGCGAACGTCGTTATGTGGATTTACTCAGTTTCGGTGAAGAGACCGCCGGCACCATGGGGATCGATCCGAAACGCAGTTTTTTTATCACCACCTTTGGCGTTGCGTTGCTCGTCGGCGCAACTATTCCACAAACGGGTGCCATCGGTTTTATCGGCTTAATCGCACCGCACTTTGCACGAATTTTATTGAAGCAACGCCCATCACAACTTTACATAACAAGTGCCTTATTTGGGGCCTTATTGTTGCTCATTGCGGATCTTTGTGTGCAATATGTGCCGTTTTTCTCTCACATTTACATCGGCACACTCACGGCAATGATTGGTGCGCCATGCTTGATTTGGATTTTATTGACGGAACAACGCAGATTGGCAAGGTAACTTTATGATCAAAATCGAGAATCTCTCCCAACCTTACGGGTTAAAAGGCATTCACTGCACTATCCCAACGGGCAAATTGGTCGGCATTATGGGTGCTAATGGTGCGGGTAAATCGACGTTGCTGAAAACCCTCGCCGGTATTTTGCCTATCGAAAGCGGTGAAATTTGGTTCGACAATTACAAATTAACCACAATGGCCGCGGAACAAAAAAGCCAACAGTTAGCTTACCTTGCACAAAACACGGAAATTCACTGGGATTTATCTGTGTATGATGTTATCGCGTTGGGGTTACCGAATCCGCTTAATCGAGCCAAAGAACAAGAAAAAGTGCGGTCGATTTCAGAAACATTTTCCGTTTCACATTTATTAGAAAAATCCTTTCGCCAACTTTCCGGCGGCGAAAAAGCCCGTGTACAACTTGCCCGTTGTTGTATCAAAAACGCCCCTTTATTGCTTGCTGACGAACCCATTGCCGCCCTCGATCCGTTTTATCAAATCGATATGATGGAACAACTGAAATCTCTTACGCCCAGCCACACCTGCGTGGTCGCAATCCATCACCTTTCTTTAGCCTATAAATTTTGCGACGAAGTGATTTTATTGAATCAAGGACAAATCATTGCGAGCGGAGAAACGACAAGCGTATTAACGGCTGAGCATTTGGCAAACGCATTTCATATTCATGCGGATATTAATCAAGAAAACAAAGTATTGGATAACATCACTAAATTAGTATAATAGCGTGCTTTTTAAGACAAGAGAGAGATGATGAAATTTTTATTTATTCTTTTATATTTTTCTTTTATTTCGACTTTCGTATCTGCTGAAGTTGGGAAAACCTATTCACTTCGTTCCAGTGAATTTACTTACCGAAATGAAGGCGAAAAAGAGAAAGCCGAAAGCCAAGCATTAAAAATGTTGCAAAAAAGCTATCAACGTTTTCCGGATGTGGATAACTGTTATGCCGGCAAGGTGACAGAATTAGAGAAAAGACGGGCGTTGAAAGAACTTAATTTAATTCGTCAAGCTCACGGTTTGGAAGCCGTAGGTTATGATGAGACAAAAGATCGTTTTACCACGGCCTCGGCATTAATTTCATCGGCGAATCGGTTGTTGGATCATTATCCTTCCTCTCGCTTGAAATGTTATTCGAAAGACGGATATGAAGGAAGTCGCCATAGCAATATGCATTTAACTTCTGATTATATTGTGTTTCTACCGGAGAATTTTGCCGAAAAAGTCATTGATGAATTAATTATTGACGATAATGTGTTTTCATTAGGCCACCGATTATGGTTTTTAGATCCTTTTTTAGGGGATATTTCCTATGGACGTGTTACTCATGTTGATAATCATCAGCGTGTGGCTGATGCGGTAAGTATTTATATTAGCAATACAAGACAAAATATTATAAATACCAAAGCCGATTATATTGCTTATCCGGATAAAAACTACCCTTCAAATTGGTTTACTTTAGATTGGTTTCTTCATTTTTCAGTCATTGCAGATAAATCTTCCAGAGAAAAGAATATTACTTCGGTAAATTATGCCAATGCGAGTATTTCTGTCAGCTCGGCAGATGGAAGAACGATGCGTGTGCATAGCATAAAATATACAGATCCTAATAAAGATAAAGACTATATGGGGTTAGGAAATCATATTCAATGGCGTGTTGATGGTCTTCAAAAAAATAAAAAATATTCTGTTAAAATTAAGAATGTGATGATCAATGGAACACCAAAAGATTATGAGTATTGGTTTAATATCACAGATTAATTGAGAGAATATTTATGATTGAATGGTTAATTAGTTTCAAGTTTTTTTCCTGGCTTATTCACTGGGATATTTTACGCTACCTGATTCATTGGAATGAGTGGCATTGGTTTATGTTAGGCAGTGTTTTACTTGTCGCAGAAATCGCCGTGCCCGGGATGTTTTTATTATGGTGGGGACTTGCGGTAGCGGTGATTGCCGGGGTGATGAAATTGATTTTACCGATTCCTCTTTTTGTTCTGGTATCAATTTATATTGCGATCATTCTTGTTTTAAAATAATGCATTATTCAGCCAGTTTGATTAAATGCGATAAAATTTAAGGAATAAAATGAAACATTTGATTATTTTTGCTCACCCAAATTCACAGAGTTTTAACCGCACTTTAGTGGAGGAAGTCATAAAAGCGACCCGGCAAATCGGTGTGGAAGCAGTGATTCGTGATCTATATACATTAGATTTTAATCCGGTGTTATCTTGGTCTGAATGGAGTGCAACAATGGATGGCATTGTGCCGGCTGAGATTAAGTTTGAGCAAAAATTGATTGCAGAAGCCGAATTAATTACCTTTATCTACCCACTTTGGTGGATGGGATTCCCGGCAATATTAAAAGGGTATTTAGATCGTGTGTTAAGTTACGGCTTTGCCTACAAAAATGAAAATGGTGCGTCTGTTGGTTTGCTGGGAAATAAAAAAGTACAGCATTTTATTACCATGGGAAATAGCATAGAAAAATATCAACAACTGGCTTTTGATAAAGCTTTGCAATCTTGTTTGGTAGAGGGATTATTTAGTTTTTGTGGAATAACGGATATTCAACATCATCTTTTTGGTAATATTCATTTATTAGATGATTCGGGTTATCGATCTGTGTTAACGGCGGCATTTGAAAAAACACAAGAAAATCTCACCGCACTTTTATCAGAGAAGGACAAAAATTCATGCAAGAAAAAATCCAATTAAATCATTTCTCTTTAATTAGCCGATTATTTGGAAATTTATTTTATCGCCAGCCAACAGACAATATTCTTTCTGGCGTATTTACATGGTTACAACAACAGCAATTATCTGAAGTGTGGCCATTAACGGAAGATGCAGAAAGTCAGCAAGCTTTAGACGCATTACAAATGCCGATAGATTTAACGCTTTTGGAGAAAGAATACCAAAAGTTATTGGGTGAGAAAGGCGCAGTGGCAACGCAAATTTCTGCTTATGATATTTCAGTGGCGGATTTTGAAAACTTTCGTCAAGAACGTAATTTACCGCCAAGTGATAACCTTGATCATTTTGCCATGTTGCTTTTAACGGCCTCATGGTTAGAAGACAATGCCGATTCATTATCCGCGCAACAAGACTTGTTTGAACAGTTTTTATTGCCTTGTGCAGCGAAGTTTTTAAACAAGGTGGAACAATCGGCAGGACTGCCATTTTATCGTGCGTTAGCGTATCTTACACGCGAGATATTATCCGCCATGGCAGATGAATTGGAGTCTGTTGACTTGTAATTAGAAAGGATGAAAACTCAACTGCTCCTTTTCGGCAAAAATCCTGACGGAACGATATAAAAATTCCGTTGGGATTTTTTCTTTATAGAGAAAACGGCTGTTGACGGCGATAAATTCCGCATCTAAATATTGTGTATAAATCGAACCGGAATGACTATTGACACCTGCCATGGCACGTCCTAATAATTCGCCATAAATATGGATATTGCCATCTGCAGCGACTTCAGCACCTTGTTCCACATCGCCATGAATAATCAAATCACTGTTTTTCGCATAAATAACCTGTTTGTCGATAACATTATGCGGCACAATTTTTGTGGGTAAATTGCGAGGCTCCGGAAGGATTTCAGAGAGGTTATTTACATTGCCAAGAATAGAGAGATTGGCGGCAAGAATAAGTTCTCTTTGCAGATGATTTTGCCAATCTGCCACGCCAATAAGACGAATTTGATATTCTGCCAATAAGTCTCTTAATGCGATAAGATTGACTTTTTCCAGCATCGGATTGAACTGCAAAATCACCTCAATATTTTTAAATAATGATGGCGAGGTTTTGCTTTTCTTTGCCAATGCGCGCTTAATGGCCGTCAAGCTTGAACTATTAATACTGATAAACAGCGCAGAAAATTGACCTGTTCGTAGTTCGATAATATCTTGAGCCATAAGCAAAATTCCAATGAAAAGAGTTGCTTAATGATAATGAATTATTGCAAAATCGGCAACTTCAACCTAATTAAGGAATCTGATTTATGCTCTGTGCCATTTATAAAAGCCCAAAAGAACCGGGCATGTATCTTTATATTGAAAAACGCGATCAATTTGATGCACTACCTGACGCATTGTTAACGGCTTTTGGCAAACCGATTTTTGTGATGTTGTTTAATCTTGCTGGCAGCAAACCGTTAGTCAATGCGGATAAAACGGAAGTGTTGCAGCAAATTAAAGAAAAAGGCTTTTACTTACAAACGCCGAAAAAAGACGATTGGTTGTTTCGTCTATAACGGTTTGAGTTTAGTGAGTTTTTCATTCTATTGATGAATAGTAAAAAACACCATAAAAAATGACCGCACTTATCTCCTCAAGTGCGGTCGTTTTGTTAGGTGTTTTTATTCTGCGTGTAGCCGTCCATTTTTTATTCACCTTCTTTTAGCACATCCCATACGCTTTCTTGTTTTACCGGTGTTGTCGGTGCTTGCGTTGCTGTATTACTGATCATGGAGCCGGTTTGTGCGAGTGGACTTTGTTGGCAGAATGATTGATTTCTGTCTGCCCAAACAGGGATCGTGCGTGAGCTGCTGCAATCCCAACCGCCGTAGGCATTAATTCCGATCCACTTGATGCTTTGTGGTTTGTTTAATTTTAATGGGCGAATAGCCGCACGTTGTAAATAGGCCTTATAGACTTGTAACGCACCGCTGGCACCGGTGAGTTTGGTTTCTCCATTGTCATCTCGTCCAAGCCAAATGGTGGTGACATTTTCGCCATCAATTCCGACAAACCAAGTATCGCGCGCATCGTTAGTCGTACCGGTTTTGCCGGCTAAGTGTAAATGGGCGTAATCCGGTTGCAAGCTGTGAGCGGTGCCACGATCAACCACTTGTTGCATGGCAAAGAGGGTTTGGAATGCGGCTTCAGGTGGCGCAACTTGTTTGGGTTCGAGATCATGCTCATAAATCACATTGCCTTGTCTATCCGCGATACTACTGATCGTGCTGAGCGGAATGCTGGTGCCTTCGTTGGCGATAGTTTGATAAAGCTTGGTTACGTCATAAGGTGAAATGGCATAGGAACCCAGCAACATGGAGGGCACTTTTGGAATCGTGACTTTATCCCAACCCATGGCTTGTTGCATGGAAATTACTTTTGTTAACCCCAGCTTCATGCCGATGTTGACCGTTGGGATATTCAACGAGCGTACTAATGCATCCATCAGCATGACGGAACCGCTGTATCGGCGGTCGTAATTGCGCGGTTGCCAAGGCGGACTGCCTTTCACATTGATGGTAATCGGTTGGTTGTTAATCGGTGTGTTTAATCGAAATTGGTCCGGATACATAAGTGCGGTCAAATAAATGGACGGTTTTACCAACGAGCCGATTTGGCGTTTGGCTGATAAAGCGCGGTTGAATCCGGCAAATTGCGTTTGCAGCCCACCCACAATGGCGCGCACTTCACCGGTTTGATAATCGGCAACGACCATAGCGGATTCCAAAAACGGATTCTTATGTTTGAGCTGTAAATCGGATACGGCACTGATTACCGCTTGTTCAGCCTGATCTTGTTGTTTGATGTCTAACGTAGAAAAAATGCGCGCACCCAGTAAATTTTCAGTTTTCCCTTCGCCAAGTTGGTGGCGTAATTCGGTTTGTAAGGTTTGAATAAACGCCGGGTATTTACGGCTGATTTTTCCTTTTTCCTGCACGCCAAGCGGGCGTTGGCTTAATAGTTGATAGAGTTCATCGCCGATGATTTTGTGTTCCAACATCAAATGCAGCACCACATTGCGGCGTTCAAGGGCGTAATTGGGATTTCGCCATGGGTTATAAAGGGAAGGACCTTTGACCATGCCCACTAATAAGGCAATTTGATCTAAACTGATTTCCCGCACGGAACGTCCGAAATAAAACTGGCTGGCCAATTCAAAACCATGAATTTGGTTGTCGCCGTTCTGCCCGAGGTAAATTTCATTTAAGTAGGTTTCTAAGATACGGTTTTTGTCATAACGCCAATCGAGAATTAACGCCATCAAGGCTTCGTTAATTTTACGGGTGAAGGTACGCTCGTTACTTAAAAATAAGTTTTTCACCAGTTGTTGGGTTAGCGTACTGCCGCCTTGTACCGTTTGCCCTGCTTGAATATTGGTGATCATGGCACGCAAGATGCCAAGCGGGCTGATGCCATCGTGTTGAAAGAAACGACGATCTTCCGTCAGTAATAAGGCATCAATGAGTAAGCGAGGGTATTGCTGCAAGGAAATTGCAAGACGTTCTTCTTTGTCTGATTGCAAAATGGCGATCAGCTTTGGTGCCAAGCGAAATTCATCAATGGCTTTAACATTAATCAGATCTTCAATGACTGCCAGTTTGTCGTTTTCAAAACGCAGGCGAAAAACCCGTTGCGCCTCCGGTGTGTCGGGGAAAGGGAACGCACGACGCAGTAAGACGATCGTGTTATTTTCAATTTTGAAATCCCCCGGTGCGGCAATCATGGTAGTTTGGCGATATTCGTTTTCTAAGAGAAGTTGCTTGATTTGCTCAAAACTGAGTTGATCACTCACCCGAATACTTTCAATTCGGCTATACACTTCCGCCGGCAAACGCCAAATTTGCCCGTCCATTTTGCTACGAATTTGCCAATCCAAATAAGCAGAATAAGAAAACAGCATACAAAAAAAAGTGAATGTAATTTTTAACAGCTGGATTGTCCAAGACCTTTTGGACTTTATCGGTGGCTGTTCAGTCGAAGTCTGTTGCTCTTTTGTTGTTGCCATGTGCGTTACCGTTTGGGCTGAATGTTGGGATTAGGCGCGGATAAAATCCAAGTAAGAATGTAAAAAACGGGCAAAATCTTCAATGCCACAAAAGGCGATACTTTCATCATCGTAATAATAAAAACCGTCTTCCAATGCGTCTTGATTCTCAATGGCGAGATTATTTGCCTTTGCCATCACCTCATCCGCATTAATGTATAAGCTGTATTCGGCACCGGTTAACACAATATCCGCCGCATGGGAGGCAGGCAAGTTTTGTAAATGAAAAAGTGCGGTAGATATTAGTTGTGGATTTGACCGCACTTCGATGTTGAACCAGTTGGCGAAGGCTTCGTGCTCCATAGAGCACTTCGCGACAGTGTTGCCTTGATGGGAGGTAAACTGAAAATCCATATTAGATGCTGAAAGAGGATCCGCAACCGCAAGTGGATGAGGCATTCGGGTTATTCACGACAAAACGTGAACCTTCCAAGCCTTCGGTATAGTCAATGGTGCCGCCGATTAAATATTGTAGGCTCATCGGATCGATAACTAATTGCACGCCGGCATTTTCTACGGTTAAGTCGCCTTCATTGACTTTTTCGTCAAAGGTAAAGCCGTATTGGAAGCCACTACAACCGCCGCCGGTAATATAGACGCGCAATTTAAGCGCCGGGTTTTCTTCCTCGGTAATTAAAGACTTCACTTTTTGTGCCGCAGCATCAGTAAAGGTTAACGGAACGGATATCTCTGTCATATTGTGTAATTCCCCACGATTTATTTGAGCGCGTATTATCCAATAACCGACTAGTCCATTCAAGAATTTATCAAGGATTTTTCTCTGTCACAGTGCTATAATTCCGCCCATTAATTTTTAAATAGGGAGATAAACATGAGTATTCCATTAAAAACGGAAGAGGAAATTGTTAAATTACGCGAAGCTTGCAAACTGGCATCTGACGTGTTGGTGATGATCGAACCGTATATTAAAGAAGGCGTGAGTACCGGAGAATTGGATCGCATTTGTCACGATTATATGGTGAACGTGCAAAAAGTTATTCCCGCTTGCTTGAATTATCATGGTTTCCCGAAAGCGACTTGCATTTCCATTAACGAAGTGGTTTGTCATGGCATCCCAAGTTTTGATAAGCATCTGAAAAATGGCGATATTGTGAATATTGATGTCACGGTGATAAAAGACGGTTATTTTGGTGATAACTCGAAAATGTATATCGTCGGAGAAACCAATTTACGCAGTAAAAAGTTGGTGGAAGCGGCGCAAGAAGCCCTTTATGTCGGTCTGCGTACGGTTAAACCGGGCATTCGTTTAAATGAAATCGGTAGAGCCGTACAAAAATATACGGAATCTCAAACTTTTAGTGTGGTGCGCGAATATTGCGGCCATGGCATTGGGACGGAATTCCACTGCGAACCACAGGTTTTGCATTATTACGCAGACGATGGCGGCGTAGTGTTAAAACCGGGCATGGTATTCACCATTGAGCCAATGATTAACGCCGGTAAAAAAGAAGTGCGTTTAATGGGCGATGGGTGGACGGTGAAAACCAAAGACCGTAGCCATTCCGCCCAATTTGAGCACCAAATTGTGGTGACGGAAAACGGCTGTGAAGTGATGACCATCCGTGACGAAGAGATTGCTGAAGGGCGTATCCAACGTGTTATGGTGAACGTTTAATTAACTGAAATCCGCTACGTTTCCCGTGGCGGATTTTTTCTATTTCCCGTTTTTGCAAGACAACCTATGCTTTTTCCTTACGATACCCAAGCCGAGCTCACGCCAAGTGCGGTCAAAATTCAAAGAGAAAATTTAAAACAGTTTGAGCTGGCGAATTTTGACAAAATAGCTATCGATCAACTGATTGCTAATCGTACCGCGTTTTATGATCAATTCCTTTTGCACTTGTGGCGCTATTTTCAATTTACCGACAATCCTACATTAAGTCTGATTGCCGTGGGCGGTTACGGACGGCAGGAAATGTTCCCTCTTTCCGATTTGGATATTTTGATTTTAACAGATCAAGTTCCAACTGAGGCGTTACAGGAAACACTCGGTCAATTCGTGCAATTTTTATGGGATTGCGGTTTTAACCTTGGGCAGAGCATCCGTACCCTTGCTGAATGTGAAGCGGAGGGCATGGCGGATATCACGGTGGCGACAAATTTGTTGGAAGCGCGTTATTTAATCGGCAATCAAACGTTATTCAAACAGCTGGTCGCATTGGTGCAACTACCGACTTTTTGGTCAAAAACCGATTTTTGCCAGGCAAAGATTCAAGAAAAAAATGAGCGTTATCAACGTTATAACAATACGTCTTACAATCTTGAACCCGACATTAAATACAGTCCCGGCGGCTTGCGGGATTTGCATTTGTTGTATTGGATTGCCCTTCGCCACAACGGGGCGAAAAATTTGCAGGAAATTTTGCAAGCGGGATTTATTCATCCGGCGGAGTATGCTTTGTTGCTGAAAAGCCAACAATTTCTGTTTAAAGTGCGGTATGCATTGCATTTAATCTTGAAACGTTATGACAATCGCCTCTTATTTGATCGTCAATTAAAAGTCAGCGAATTATTGGGGTTCCAAGGCGAGGGCAATCAAGGCGTGGAAGCCATGATGAAGCAATTTTTTCAGGCGTTACATTCCATTTCATTGCTGAGCGAATTGCTGGTCAAGCATTATCAGGAGCATTTTTTGATTCCCCATGAAATGGGGAACGAGCAAGTGCTTGATGTGAATTTCAGCTTGATAAATCAATCCATTTGTTTGCGTCATCGCCAATGCTTTGAACAACAGCCGGAAAGCATCCTCGATCTTTTCTATTATTTAACGCAATATCCGCAAGCGGAGATCCATTCCTCCGTATTACGTGAGCTGTATTTGGCGCTAGAGCAACGGCAAGGCTATTTATGCGATTTACCGACGGCACGAGAAAAATTTATTCGGTTGTTTAATCAGCCTAATGCCATCCAACGCGCATTTTTCCCCATGCACCAATATGGTGTGCTGACCGCTTATTTACCGCAATGGGGTAATATTGTCGGCTTAATGCAGTTTGATTTGTTCCATTGTTACACCGTGGATGAACATATTCTGCGCGTGATGTTAAAACTGGAAAGTTTTTTAGCGGAAGCGTCGGCGCAAACTCACCCGATTTGCCATCAAATAATGCATCAAATTTCTGACCGCTCTTTATTGTATATCGCCGCCTTATTTCATGACATCGCCAAAGGGCGTGGTGGCGCGCATGAATTACTGGGGGCAGAAGATGTTCGCGAGTTTGCCGCACTGCATGGTTTCGACCAACGCGAAATGGAAACCATGGCATGGCTGGTTGAACAGCATTTGTTGATGTCGGTGACCGCACAACGACGAGATATTCACGATCCGGAAATTGTGTTGAGTTTTGCCGAGCGGGTGCGTAATCAGGTGCGTTTAGATTATTTAACCTGTCTCACCATTGCCGACATTGTGGCGACCAATGAAACCTTATGGAACAGCTGGAAGCGTTCTTTATTAGCGACTTTATACGATTACACCACGCAACAATTTACTCAAGGACTGGCAACCTTGTTGGATAATCAGGTAAAAGCAGAAGAGCATCGCCACTTGGCGTTGTTAGAAATACGTGAAAAAAACACCGCGCTTTCTGAGTCGCAAATTGAAAAGCTATGGCAACGTTGCCCGTTGGATTATTTTTTACGTAATTCGCCGCAGCAAATCAGCTGGCACACGCAACTGCTTGCCGAGTTTCGCGGTGATGTGTTGGTAAAAGTGAGCAATCGGTTTTCTGCCGGCGGTACGGAAATTTTTATTTATACTAACGACCGCCCGAACCTGTTTAATAAAGTGGTGAGTACCATCGGAGCGAAAAAACTCAGCATTCACGATGCGCAAATTATTACCACGCAAGACGGCTATGTGTTGGACAGCTTTATTGTGACTGAACTGGATGGTGCTGAGTTGCCATTTGATCGTCGTCGTATGTTGGAAGACGCGTTGACGAAAAGCCTAACGTCAGAAACGGTGAATAAACAACGACTACGCGAAAAACACCATTTGGCTCATTTTCATGTGAAAACCGACGTGCGTTTTTTGAATCTTGAGAAAACCGATCAAACTGAAATGGAATTGTTTGCACTGGATCAGGCAGGTTTGTTGGCGGATGTGAGTGCCGTGTTCTGCGACTTAGAGCTGAATTTACTTAATGCCAAAATCACCACCATTGGTGAAAAAGCAGAGGACTTCTTTATTTTAACGAATAAATTCGGACGTGCCTTGGACGAGTCGGAGAGAGCGGCGTTATTGACGCGTTTGTTGCAAATTTTAAATTAGCGTTTAAAGATAAAAGTGCGGTCAGATTTAAAAACGTTTTTAAATCTGACCGCACTTTACGTTTTATGAATTATGCCAACTCAGCAAAAGCAATATCTGCTGCCGCTAGCGTGCGCTCGATGTCTTCATCAGAATGCGCAAGAGACATAAAGCCTGCCTCAAATGCAGACGGCGCCAGATAAACGCCTAAATCCAACATTTTGTGGAAAAAGCGTTTAAATTTTTCGGTATCGCACGTCATCACGTCTTGATAACAAGTCACTTCTTTTTTATCAGTAAAGAACATGCCGAACATGCCGCCGACATAATTGACGGTAAACGGCACTTGATGCTTATCGGCAAGCTGTTGCAAGCCTTTCGCTAATTTTTCGGTTTGTTGCGCCAGTTTTTGCTCATTACCGGCTTTTTTCAATTCTGTTAAGCAAGCGATACCGGACGCCATCGCTATCGGGTTGCCGGATAAGGTGCCTGCTTGGTAAACCGAGCCGGTTGGGGCAATGTGTTGCATAATTTCTTTCTTACCGCCAAAGGCGCCCACTGGCATACCACCGCCGATTACCTTGCCTAAACAGGTTAAATCCGGTGTGACATTGTAGTAACGTTGTGCACCGCCAAGTGCCACACGGAAACCGGTCATTACTTCATCAATGATGAATACTGCACCATATTGATCGCAAAGTTTGCGTAACCCTTGCAGAAAATCATTTTTTGGTGGAACACAGTTCATGTTGCCTGCGACCGGTTCGACAATCACGCAAGCGATGTCGTCAGGATATTGCTCGAAGGCTTGTTTGACAGAGTCGATGTCGTTATAGGTACAGGTGAGCGTGTGTTTGGCAAAATCTGCCGGCACGCCTGGTGAGTTAGGTTGTCCCAATGTTAATGCGCCGGAACCGGCTTTGACTAACAGAGAATCCGCATGACCATGATAACAACCTTCGAATTTGATGATTTTATCTCGATTTGTATAGCCACGGGCTAAACGAATGGCAGACATCGTGGCTTCAGTGCCGGAGCTCACCATTCTGACCATTTCAATTGAAGGGATAAGTTCACACACTAATTCAGCAAGTTCGATTTCCAACGGTGTCGGTGCTCCGAAACTCAAGCCATTTTGTGCGGTTTTCATCACGGCATTTAAAATAGCGGGGTGATTGTGTCCTAAAATCATTGGGCCCCAAGACCCTACGTAGTCGATATATTGTTTACCGTCTGTGTCATAAATATAAGCGCCTTGTGCTTTTTCAATAAAGACCGGTGTGCCGCCGACACCGTTAAAAGCGCGAACCGGTGAGTTAACGCCGCCCGGAATAACATGTTGAGCGCGGGAGAAAAGTGCGGTTGAATTTGCCATCGTTTTTATCCTTATTATACAAAAAAGTGCTTTATTGTACTGAAAAAAAGGAAGATGAGTAAAAATATTTATGTAGCCTTTTGCCTTTGTGGTATTCTTTGCGCATTTTATTTTCATGGGAAAACCTATGTTATTGACGTTATTTGTTACATTTCTTGGGGCGCTTTTAACTTTACTTGTGATGCGCCCCGTTGCTATTCAAATCGGTTTGGTGGATAAACCTAACTATCGTAAACGCCATCAAGGTGCAATTCCGTTAATTGGCGGCATTTCATTGTTTATGGGGAATCTTTGTTTTTATCTCATGCAGTGGGATCAAACGCGTTTACCTTATCTTTATTTATTCAGTATTTTAGTCTTGCTATTAATGGGCATTATTGATGACCGTTATGACATTAGTCCTTTCTTGCGCGCAGGCGTTCAGGCATTTTTAGCCATTCTCATGATCGATATGGGAAATGTTTACCTCGATCATTTAGGGCAAATTTTAGGGCCATTCCAGCTCACGTTAGGATCTATCGGCTTGATTATTACGGTGTTGGCGACTATCGGCATTATTAATGCTTTTAATATGATCGATGGTATTGACGGTTTACTGGGCGGATTGTCTTGTGTTTCTTTCGCTGCAATCGGTATTTTGATGTATCGTGATGGGCAAATGGATTTGGCGTATTGGAGTTTTGGCTTAATTATTGCAACGATTCCTTATTTAATGATGAATCTGGGGATTCCGTTGGGACCGAAATTTAAAGTCTTTATGGGCGATGCCGGCAGTACGCTGATCGGTTTTACGATTATTTGGATTTTATTGCTAAGTACGCAAGGCAAAGGTCATCCGATGAATCCGGTGACCGCACTTTGGGTGATTGCTATTCCGTTGGTGGATATGGTGGCGATTATTTATCGTCGTTTAAGAAAAGGGAAGAGCCCATTCCGTCCGGACCGCTTGCATGTCCATCATTTGATGGTGCGCGCAGGTTTAACTTCCCGTCAGGCGTTTTTGTTAATTACCTTTGTCGCGGCATTGTGTGCCGGCTTTGGGATTTTAGGGGAAATTTACTACATTAATGAATGGATCATGTTCATCGCATTCATTATTCTCTTCTTCCTCTATTCTTATTCTATTACGAAAGCTTGGAAAATTACCCGTTGGATACGTCGTCTGAAACGCCGTGCGGCTAAACGGGCGAAAACTAAATAGAGGTTAAAATTATCACTAAAATGTTAGAATAAAACAAAAAATAACCAGAAATTTTATAAATTATATTCATTTTGGTTAAAAAAATAGCTAGTGATAGAATTTTACAAAAAAAAGCTAGACAAGCACTTTCTAAACTTTTAATATACGCCCCGCAACGACGCTTCTAGCGCTCGTAGCTCAGTTGGATAGAGCGTTGGCCTCCGGAGCCAAAGGTCGCAGGTTCAAATCCTGTCGAGCGCGCCAAGGTCATGCAGGTTCAACTTATTAAAATATGGTGGCTATAGCTCAGTTGGTAGAGCCCCGGATTGTGATTCCGGTTGTCGTGGGTTCAAGTCCCATTAGCCACCCCATCGGCGAGTAGCGCAGTTTGGTAGCGCAACTGGTTTGGGACCAGTGGGTCGTAGGTTCAAATCCTATCTCGCCGACCAATTTAAATTCTGAGGTTTCTCAGAATTTTTTGTTCTTTAACAATCAATCAGACAAACTG
>NZ_KE952614.1:0-74390 GCF_000466335.1 Aggregatibacter sp. oral taxon 458 str. W10330
TGATAGGACAGGTATTGCCTGTCCTATTTTGTTTTGGCACGCTTTCCTGCTAATTATTAGTGGAAAGCGTGAAAGTGCGGTCAAAAACGAAAACGTTTAGGGATTTGCCGGCTTGTTGTCAGCGGCCTTAATTGCAGCCTTTTCACCATTGAATTTAACCACATCTACCGCAATGGCTTCCGCTTCTTTCAAGAAGAAATCCGGCGCTTCGTAATCTTTCGGTAAATCGTTAATGTCTTTCAATGGTTTCTTGCCTTCACGCTTAAAGCGAGCATTTAAGTCTTTCAAACGTTTGTCATCGTCTTTATCATTTTCTGCTTTACGTTTTTCATAATTCAGGGATAAGAATTTACGATCACGGCGTTCATCACGCACGTTTAAATCCTCGTTTAAGGCGATAAATTCCGGATCTTTCGCCATTCTATCACGATGTTTTTGTGCTAATTCAGCGATGGAATGTCGTGCGTTTGCCACTTCGGCATAATTCACAGACGGCATTTTATCCCAAGGTAACGCATTGTCTTCTTTCTCTTCACCATATTCTTTCATATCAATGACATCAGGGAAGGTAATATCCGGTGCGACACCTTTTAGCTGCGTGCTTCCACCGTTAATTCGGTAGAATTTTTGGATAGTGTATTGCAATAAACCCAATGGCGTTTGATCTAAATCATACACAAAATTCAATGATCGACTTTGTTGTACGGTGCCTTTACCATAAGTGTTTTGACCGATAATGATACCGCGGTTGTAGTCTTGCATTGCCGCGGCAAAAATCTCGGATGCGGAGGCACTAAAGCGGTTAATCATCACCAATAGCGGTCCGGAATATTGTTGCGCATTATCCGGATCTTCATGCACACGAATACGTTGATATGCATCACGCACTTGTACGACAGGACCATCGCTAATAAACAAACCGCTTAATCCAACGGCTTCTGTTAAGGCACCACCGCCGTTTTCACGCAAATCAACAATTAATGCAGAGGCATTTTTGCTTTGCATTTCAGTCAGCAGTTTCTTCACATCTTCCGTTAAGCCAAGATAAAAACTTGGGATTTTAATCACGGCGACATTGGTACCATCAACTTTTTCAATGGTTAATTTGGCGGCTTGATCTTCAATGCGGATTTTGTCTCGAACCAGTGTGACGATGCGTGATTTTCCGCCTTTCGCCGGTTCGACTTCTAAACGAACTTTAGAGCCTTTTTTGCCTTTAATTTTGTCAACAATGTCTTCTAAACGCCAGCCGACAACATCTTCGATTTCGCCTTTTTCTTGGCCAACACCAACGATTTTATCCCCGGCTTTGAGTTTTTTGCTGCGAGCCGCCGGCGCGCCCGGCACTAAAGATTTAATACTGGTTTCATCATCTTCAGATTGCAATGTTGCACCAATCCCCTCTAGAGACAGGTTCATGCTTTCATTAAAACTTTTTGCTGTGCGTGGTGCTAAATAGCTGGTGTGCGGATCAATTTCGCGCGCAAAGGCATTCAGATAGGTTTGCACCACATCATCTGCTTTGGTTTGTGTGAGACGACGAATAGCTAAATTGTAACGCTTAACCAGTTTTTCTTTAATTTCCGGCCATTTTTTGTCTTTTAATTTCAAATTGATAATGTCGTTTTTAACACGGGCTTCCCACAATTTTTCAGCGTCTGCTTCGGTTTTTGGCCAAGGCGCTTTTTCACGATCAATTTCAATTTGATCATCACCGGTTAAATCCGGTTCTTTATCTAATAATGACAACGCATAACGATAACGCTCATAACGGCGTTTCATCATTAAATCATACATATCAAAAGCAATGGTTAATGTACCGGCATTTAATTCGTCATCAATTTTCTTGCCGTATTTTTCACGCATTTCATCGATATCGGATTGCAAAAAAGTCGTACGATTAAAATCGAGCGCCTTAAGATAACGATCAAAAATCTTTTCCGAAAATTCGTCATCAAGTTGAAATTTACGATAATGAGATTGTGTTAGGCGAGTGGTGGCACGCTTGGTGGCGAACATATTCGCCTCTGAAGGCTGCAAGGTCACGAGATCGCTGGCTTTGAGTTTTGGTTGCACGGCATCTGCAACGCCGATATTAAGAAAAAGCACTCCTAACACAAGTGCGGTTAAATAATTTTTCGTTTTAGTTAATTCCATTCAGGCTTTCCTAATAAATACGCAATAAAAAAAGTTATCCGGCAAGATAACTCTATTGAAATCTAAACTAGGCAAATAAACGATCAGCGGTGATGTTGATGACGACACCATTATCTAATTCTACACGGGCGGTTTCATTAGAAAATGCTAACACCACAGCACTTTGCGCACGTTCACCGACTTTTACTTTCACGTGTTGACCTTTTTGGAGTGAGGTCATATCCACATTATTTAATGTTGTTTTAGGTTTACGGGCAGGTCTTTCGCTTGGTTTGGTGGTACGTTTATGGCGACGTGGTGCGTCTTTTTTCTCAACTTCGCCTTTCGCTGCTCTTTCTGCCGCACGTTTTTGTGCAACAGCTGCTTTGGCTTCGGCCAATTGTTTTGCGGCGTGTTCAGCGTGTTCTTGCTCCAATTCGCCGGCAGGATTTCCGTTTAAATCTACGCGTACAGTGCCGGCGCGACAGCCGTGTAAATAACGCCAATTTGACGTGTATTGGCGTAAGGCTTGGCGTAGTTGGGTTTTGCTGACGCGCTCATCGTCTTTTAATGCTTCGCTGAGATCTTGAAACAAGCCGATTTTTAATGGTTTTGCTTCGCCCTCGATTGAAAAACAATGCGGAAATTTTTCCGCTAAATAAGCAATAATTTCTTTGTTATTCGTTAACTTTTGTACTTCGGTCATAATGAAATCCTGCATCGATTTTTAAGTAGAAAAACTCACCATAGTTTAGCTCACTTTCAGAAAAAATGACAATTAATAATCGATTTCCGGCTTGATAAATAAAAAAACATGGTTAAAAATGACCGCACTTATTTAGAAAATGCAGCGAATACATACAAAAGCATGGAAATACAGTGTAGAATACGTTCTCTTTTAG
The DNA here is from genome assembly GCF_000466335.1 of Aggregatibacter sp. oral taxon 458 str. W10330. NCBI lineage: Bacteria > Pseudomonadati > Pseudomonadota > Gammaproteobacteria > Pasteurellales > Pasteurellaceae > Aggregatibacter > Aggregatibacter sp. oral taxon 458. Next base: position 3,039 of record NZ_KE952614.1, read on the forward strand.
CCCTTGGATCATCTTACTCATGACAGCAACTTCTTCTGTGAATTTTGCCAATGCGAATTTCTACCGCATCGTCCGTTGTGGTGGTTGTAATGCTGTGGTTAAAATTTCCACCTTGCAACAGGGGCAAAGTGCGGTGTGCCCACGCTGTCACCATGTTTTGTACACCAGTGGAGGTTGGAGTTTAAAGCGCTGCGCGATCATTGCCATTTCAATATTAATTCTCATGCCTTTTGCATTAACGTATCCATTACTTAGCATTGATTTGCTTGGAGAAAAAATCGATGCCTCGGTTTGGTTGGGCGTGTGGAAAATGGCGACCCAAGGATTTTCATATACGGCGTTTTTAATTTTTATTTGTGCCGTTTTTATGCCCATTGTTTTTGCATTGTTGGTCATTTTATTGCAGTTATCCAAAATGATGAAAATTCAGCCACGCAATTTGTTAATTTCTCTTGGCTATATCAAACCTTGGGTAATGTTTGACGTGTATTTGGTGGCTTTAGGTGTGAGTATTTTTAAAGTGCGAGAATATGCCACGTTACAATTGGATGTCTATTTAATTGCTTTTGTTTTCACCGCACTTTTAACCACATTACTGTTTATTAAAATTAACCCGACCGAAGTGTGGAACGATTTCTATCCTCAAAGCAAAGGCGTGAATGAACTCACGAAGGCAGAGGATTTGCGCTATTGTCATGCTTGTCAGTATAGCTTTATTGAACCGTTATCTGATCGCAAGGGACGAGATATCTGTCCTCGCTGTTTGTCACAAATCGACATTCCCCCTTCTATTCGATTGCAACGCACGTGGGCATTATTGCTTGCCGGTATTATCATGCTATTCCCCGCTAATTTATTGCCAATGTCGGTGGTTTATTTAAACGGTGCGCCTAGTGCAGATACGCTGATGTCAGGTGTGATGAGCTTTATGGAAATGGGAAGCTATTTCATCGCCTTTATCGTATTTACCGCCAGTATTTTTGTGCCGATTAGCAAAGTCTTGATTATGTTATATTTGCTGATTTGCGTGCATTTTAAGCTCAAACATTCCATTCGTTGGCAAATGCGTTTATTACATCTTGTGCATTTTGTCGGCCGTTGGTCTATGTTGGATTTATTCGTATTAGCATTAATGATGTCCTTGGTTACGCGAGGACAAATCATTGATTTTTCTGTAGGTACGGCCGCCTTTTATTTCGGTGCTGCCGTATTTTTAACAATGGTTGCAGCGGAACAATTTGACAGCCGCTTAATTTGGGAAATCTATGACAAACAACAAGCAAAACACCGCCATGCAGGAAACTGAAGTTGTGGCAAAAGTTCGTCAAAGTAAACGAATTTCACCTTTCTGGTTACTTCCTTTTATCGCTTTATGTATCGGCGCCGTTTTGTTCTTCCAGATTGTGCAAGAGCAAGGCATTAGTATTCGGATTATGTTTTCTAATGGGGATGGCATTGTCGCCGGGAAAACGCAAATTCGTTATCAAGGGTTGCAGATTGGTGTCGTGAAAAAAGTGAATTTCACCAATGACTTACAAAAAGTGGAAGTCGTTGCCAATATTTATCCTGAAGCCAAAAGTGTTCTTCGAGAAAATACGAAATTCTGGTTGGTCAAGCCGAGCGCGTCTTTAGCCGGTATTTCCGGTTTGGATGCGTTGGTTTCCGGTAACTATATTACTTTGCAACCGGGTGATGGGGAGGTTGAGCATAAATTTACGGCAGAAACAGAAGGGCCCATCGCGCAGCTGAACCCCGGCGATTTATTAATTCATTTGATTTCTGATGATTTAGGCTCTATTTCCATTGGTGCTTCGATTTATTATAAGAAAATGCCGGTGGGTAAAATTTATGACTATCATTTCACGGAAGATGGCAAAAAAATCGAAATTGATGTGGTGATTGATAAGCCTTATGCCAAATTCGTTAAAAAAGAGAGTCGTTTTTGGAATATCAGTGGCATTAGTGCCAATATCGGTGTTTCCGGCTTAAACGTAAACATGGATAGCCTAAATTCCGTGGTGCAAGGTGCCGTTGCCTTTGATTCGCCAAACGAAAGCGCAAGTGCTGATATGAATGAAAAATATACCCTTTATTCCAATTTACAAGCCGCCAAGCGTGGCATCAATATTGATGTCAATATTCCAAATACGGCAGGATTGGAAGAAGGCAAAACTCGTGTGTATTATCAAAATACGGAAATTGGCGTGCTATCGAAGCTAAGTGCGGTGGAAAATAACGATGAAATCTTAAGTGGTAAATTGCTTATTGATCCGAACCTTGCCAATTTATTTAAAGCCAATTCCAACATTGTGCTACGTACGAAAAAACCGGGACTGGCGGATTTAACGGACATACAAAAGCTACTGCGTGGTCAATATTTTGAAGTTTTACCGGGTGAAGGTGACAGCAAATTGGCCTTTGATGTGATTAAAGAAAGTGAACTGTTGCTAAAACAGCCTAATACGTTAGTTCTTACGCTTACTGCACCGGAAACTTATGGCATAAGTGAAGGGCAGCCGCTGATGTATAACAATATTCAAATCGGCGAAATTGTAGCGCAATATATTGAGACCGATGGCGTGAAATTTAAAGTGGCGATTGCCGGCGAATATCGTCATTTAATTCATGGTGATACTCTCTTTGTCGCGGCATCGAATTTTGATGTGACTATCGGCATTGACGGTTTACGCTTTGAAGCGGCAACGCCGGAAAAATGGCTGCAAGGCGGTATTCGTGTAATTGCCGGTAAAACGCAAAGCCATCCGAAAGACACTTATGCGCTTTACAGTGATTTAACCAATGCGGAAGCCGGGATTACCGATTCGCAACCGAAACCGACAATCACTTTAAACACTACGAATTTGCCGAGTATTAATAAAGGCTCTTTAGTGCTTTATCGTCAGTATGAAGTCGGAAAAATTTTAGACATCCGTCCACAAACCCAAAACTTTGCGGTGGATGTGTTTATTTATCCGAAATATCAGCATTTGTTAACAGAGAAAAGCGTGTTCTGGGTGGAAAGTGCGGCGCAAATTGATATTACGCCAAAAGGCATTAGTATTCAGGCCGCGCCGGTGGCACGCTCACTCAAAGGCGCAATCAGTTTTGATAATAGTGGTGGTAAAAATAATCACACCCTTTATCCAAATGAATTGCGCGCGAAATCAGCCGGTCAACAAATCATATTAACGGCAGAGGATGCCACCAACCTCAGCAAAGGCATGGCATTGCGCTATCTTGGGCTGAATATTGGGGAAATTGAGAGTGTTCAACTTGATCAAAAGAGTCACAAAATTATTGCTAAAGCATTGATTCATCCAAATTACATGACGTTGATTGCCAAGGAAGGATCACGTTTTAACGTGATTTCACCGAAGATTTCTGCCGGCGGCATTGAGAATATCGATAGCCTGTTGCAACCTTATATTGATGTGGAAGTGGGATCCGGTAAACCCAAAACCCAATTTGCTCTCAGCCAAGCGGTTAACAATAACATCAAATATACCAATGGTTTACCGCTTGTGCTAGAAACCAATGATGCACTGAATATCACAGCAGGATCGCCTATTATGTATCGTGGGGTAGAAGTGGGGACGATTAAAAACCTCGAATTGAATACGTTGGGTGATCGGGTCTTGATCCATGTGCTTATTGCACCGAAATATCAGCATTTAGTTCGTCAAAATTCTGAGTTTTGGATCGCCTCCGGCTATGACTTTAGTTTGAGTCTTACCGGTGGCGCACAATTCAATACCGGCAGCGTACAGCAACTGCTGAAAGGCGGAATCTCTTTCTCTACGCCATCAGGCACAGTTGTGCAGGCACAAGCGAAGGCGAATCAGCATTTCTTGTTGCAAGTAAAACGTCCGACGGATGCACAAAAGTGGAATCAAGGCGCCTTGCCGGCTCAATAACGTGTAGAAATATCAGCTTTTTGTTAGGTTGTGTAAATTAAGTAAAAGGTAAGAAAATCGGAAGATTTTTCCCAATTTTCTTTTTATAATGTCCGACCTCTTAGCTAGGGATTAGCTAAGAGGTTTTCTTTTTTTATTTTATTTTTCTTTATTTTTCTTTATTTTTATTTCTGGAGTACTTATGAAACATGCAATCACACTCACAACCTTGCTGATGGTCTCCTCAGACCTGTTTGCCGGTTTTCGGAATGTGAATGAGTTGGATAGTCGTTTGGTGACGGTGCAGGCCGTCAAGTCCATGGAGGCGCATTCTGTTGTAGCGCTAGAGGGACGATTGGTTCGCCAAATTGATGATGACGAATTTATTTTTCGCGATGCCACGGGGGAAATTAAGGTAGGTGTGGGTGATTATGCTTGGAACGGCATCAATATTACGCCAAACGATCGTGTCCGCATTGAAGGGGCTGTTGATAAAGGTTTTATCATGCCCACCACGATCGATGTGCATCAAATTCGAAAAATTCAATAATGCCACGGTGTTACCCCGGCATTGATTGGAGGTAAACTGCCATTAAACCGACCGCACTTTTAAAGCGTTTTTCCTGCGTGATGTAACAATGAAAGTGCGGTTGTTATTTCTCGAGTTTTTATACCACGGTTTTTTATACTACAGTTTTTATACTACTTTTATACTACGGGTTTTTCCCGATAGAACAGTAAACCCGGTAAGGCTAAGCCGAAAACCAACGCGCCGAGAATAAAGGTCGTGTTAATAAAAGAAGCGATCATTTGTTCAAATAAAGCGTTGGAAAAGCCGTAGTGGTGAATTTGTACGATGGCAATCATTGCTTTGTATGCTTGTACGCCGGGAATCATGGGAATAATGGCAGCGACAGTAAACACTTTCGGATGTGCCAGATAACGATGAGACAAATGCACGCCAATAAAACCGATTAATGCCGCGCCCACTAAGGTGGCAAAGACGATAGGCACATCGTTATGCATGAGAATCGTGCGTGTAACGTGCCCAAGCGCACCGAGGAGTGCACAATATTTTAAGGCTTTTGGTGGCACATTAAACACCAAGGCAAACCCTACCGCCGGAATCGCGGCAAAAAACATATCATCCAATAATAGCAATAACCCGTCCATGTTAGTTCCCCCAAGTGGTGATGTTGAGTAGGCTTAAGGCAAACACAATGCCCAAACAAGCACCGAACGTGAGAATGGTAGCGATTGCCCAACGGCCGATGCCCATATTCACATATCCTTTTAAGATATCCGCCAAAGAATTGATGAGTGGAAAGCCCGGCACCAGCAATAACACGCTGGAAGCCAAAGCGATTTGTGGATCATTACCAAGTTGATATTTCAAACTAAGACCGGCAAGAAGTGAGGCAACGAAAGCAGTGACAGCAAAGACGATGATCGGATTGTAATGCCGTTTGGATAATTCTTGTCGCACAAACATGGCAACCGAGGCAGCGATGAAGGTAATGAGCGAAATGAGTGCATCACCGCCCGATAAATGAGCAAAAGAGGCGCAAGATAAACCAATCATCAAGATCACGAAATAACGGTGATATTTTAACGGTTTGAGTTGTGCCAGTTTCTTTTTAACCATGTGCAGGTTGTATATGTGATGTTCGGCAGAGATCACAATACGCTGAACATCCGTCACCATTTGCATATTAATGCCTTTGTCGCTGTTTTTACGGGTGGTCGTGATGCAGTGGTTGTTCGCCAAGGTGGTAATAATGACGGCATTCGCCGTGAGGGCGCATTCGACACTTTCAACCCCTAATGCCAAGCCAAGGCGTTGTGCCATTTGCGCCACCACCGTGCTTTCTGCACCATGTTGCAACAATAACAGCGCCGTTTGCACGCATAACCGCGTGACTTCCCGTTGTTCATCGGGCGTAATATTTTCCTTTTTCATGATGAATCTACCTAAAATGATTGGATGCCATTATAGACCTTTCGTCTAGAACAAAAAATGTTTAATGAGATGGGTTGGAATCAACGCAAAAAGTGCGGTGTGAAATTTAGATAAATTTCAGGATTTATGCTAACGTAGGCGTATTTTCGATGAGGAGTCAGTATGCAACATCATAATAAAACGATTGTCGTGAAATTTGGCACCAGCACCTTAACCCAAGGCTCGTCCAAACTGAATTTAGCCTATATGATGGAAATTGTGCGCCAGCTTGCGCAATTACACCAAGCCGGTTTTCGCTTAGTGATCGTTACCTCGGGCGCCATCGCGGCGGGGCGTCATTATTTGAATCACCCACAACTTCCCCCCACCGTGGCTTCTAAACAATTATTGGCAGCAGTAGGGCAGAGTCAGCTCATTCAAACCTGGGAAAAATTATTTGCGATTTATGACATTCACATCGGGCAGATGTTGCTAACCCGCGCCGATATTGAAGATCGCGAACGTTTTTTGAATGCCCGCGACACGTTGCAGGCGTTGTTAGACAATCAGATTATTCCGGTCATCAACGAAAATGATGCGGTGGCAACGGCAGAAATTAAAGTTGGGGATAACGATAATTTATCAGCGTTGGTGGCAATTTTAGTGCAAGCAGAACAGCTTTATTTACTCACGGATCAGCAAGGCTTATTTGACAGCGATCCGCGTAAAAATCCGCAAGCGAAATTGATCCCCGTGGTGGATAAAATCACCGATCACATCCGTTCTATCGCTGGGGGAAGTGGAACAAATTTAGGCACCGGCGGAATGTCCACGAAAATCGCGGCGGCAGATGTTGCCACCCGTTCCGGTATTGAAACCATTATTGCACCTGGCAATCAAGCCAATGTGATCGTCGATTTAGCGTATGATCAGGCGATTGGGACGAAATTCACCGTGCAGGCAGATCGTTTGGAAAGCCGTAAACAGTGGTTATTTGCCGCGCCCTCAGCAGGCGTGTTGGTGGTGGATGAAGGCGCTGAAAGTGCGGTGTTAATTCAGCATAAATCCTTATTGCCGGCAGGGATTGTGGAGGTCAATGGGCGTTTTTCCCGTGGGGAAGTAGTGCGTATTCGCACACGCGCTGGCAAAGATATTGCGTTGGGGATGCCACGTTATAACAGTGATGCGTTGGCGCGTATTCAAGGGAAGCATTCACAAGACATCGAACGCATTTTAGGCTATGAATATGGCGCCGTTGCGGTACATCGCGATGATATGATTGTGCTATAAAAGGGCGCTGTTGCTCAACAACAAGCAGACATGGCTTGAGTGCGCGCGATTTTGAGGCGTTGTGTATTTTGAGGTAACGAGACAGTGCGGTGATTTTTCACCGCACTTTTTTTGATAGAGGGAGATTATTGTTGTTTCGTGAAATTTTTTCGCATTTTTGTGTTCAGTGATTCCACCAGCACAGAAAAGCCCATAGCAAAATAAATATACGCTTTAGGAATATGTATGCCGGCACTTTCAATGATTAAGGTTACCCCAATGAGAATCAAAAAGGTCAACGCTAAAATTTTGAAGGTTGGGTGGCTTTCCACAAAATCACCGATGGGTTTTGCGGCAAACATCATCATGCCCACGGCAATAATAATGGCGCTGACCATAATGCCAATTTGATTGACCATCCCCACCGCCGTAATCACGGAGTCGAGTGAGAAGACGATGTCCAGCAAGGCAATTTGAATCAATACGCCGATAAAACTCACTTGCTTATGGTTTTCGTGATGCGCCTCTTCCTTATGTGGCAGCATCGCTTCACGAATTTCATTCATACTTTTGACGATCAAGAATAAGCCACCAAAGAAGAGAATTAAATCACGGCCGGAAACGCCTTTGCCCAGAATCTCAAAGAGCGGCTCGGTAAGTCGCATCATCCAAGAAAGTGTTAATAAAAGTAGGATACGTGTTCCCATTGCCAGACCTAACCCGATAATACGCCCCGGTTGTCGTTGTTTGGGAGGCAACTTGGCAACGAGAATGCTGATTAAAATAATGTTGTCGATACCCAATACAATTTCCAATGCGGTAAGGGTAAATAAGGCGACTAACGCCTCAGGGCTTAATAGCCATTCAAACATAATGCTTCCTTAAAGTACAAATGGGTGCGCAATCATATAGCTTTGACGATGAAATGAAAAGAGGCTATATGCGCTGTTGCACAAATTGTTGCAGAATTTCGTGAGTAAATGCTTTACGCAAGTAAAAACCGAGAGGAAGCGTATCGATAATTTCGCCATGTTTGCCGATACCTTTGGTTAAGGACTTACTATTCGCACCTTTCGGGCGGAGTTGCAAGACTTCACCTAATCGTGCATTAATTTTATCCAGTTGACCTAGCACGATGTAATCCATGAGTTCTTCCCAGTCTCGTTTTAGTTGGCGTTCTTGCTGTTCGCTAGGTTGCCAGAGAATAGGCGTACCGATGTGTCGTTCTGCCAAGGGAATAGAACGGCTTCCTTCTATGGGAATCCAAAGCACGCGGGATAACTTATGGCGTACATGGGAATTTTGCCAATTCACACCACTATTTTGAATGAGCGGTGCAAGGCTCACGAATGTGGTTTCCAAAGGGTAGCCTTGCGCATTAATGGGGATCGTTTTTAATTCAATCCCTAAATGGCGAAAGTCCTGTTCGGCTTTGCTGCCTGCCGTTGCACCCAGCGCTGTTTCAAGTAACATCCCTACCCAGCCTTTATCACGTTTTAAATCCGGTGGCACGGGAATGCCGAGTTGTGCCGCTAACTCGCCAAAACTGAGTCCGGCAATGGCTTGCGCGCGTGAAAGAAGTTCTTCAGTCGTTTTTGGGATCATTGGTGATATTTCTTGAAAAAACGAGGTTTAACGGTTTCTTTGCCTTTATCAATATAAGGGATGTTTTCCAGCTGGAGCAGAAAACGTTTAGCGACTAAGCCGCCACCAAATCCGGTCAGCGTTCCGTTTTTGCCTAGAATACGATGGCAAGGAATGATAATACTGATCGGGTTGCTTCCGACTGCGCCACCCACCGCACGCACGGCATTGGGGTTGTCAATACGTTTGGCTAACTCGCCGTAACTGCTGGTTTCGCCATAGCCAATCTGGCGGAGCGCTTGCCAAATGCGTTGCTGAAATGGTGTGCCTTGCGGTGCTAGCGGAATGTCATCAAAACGTTCCGGTTCCCCGTTAAAATAGCGATCCAGCGCCTCGCACACTTGTGCAAACAAAGGCAACTCGTTGTTTTCCTGCCATTTGGGATTCGGTGCAAATTGTTCCAGTTCACAATCTAAATGCGTCAAAAACTTGCCATCAGACAGCATCAGCAATTTGCCGATAGGCGAGGGATAATAACGGTAAAAAAGTGCGGTCATATTTTTCTCTGTTTTACAAAAATAAAAGCGTACCGAAGTACGCTGATATTATGCGGAATTTTTATGCCGATTAGAAACGGTAATTGAGGTTTAAACCGTAAAGGTTGGCAGAGGCTTTTGAGTGATAATCCGCTTCCACCACAACTAAGCCATTGGCTAAGCTTTGTTTTTCTTTAAAGTTAAGTTTTTTCCCATGCAAATAAGCATAACCGAAATCTACGTCAAAATTCGGTGTGAATTTATAGGTTGCACCTACGCTATACCAAGTGCGGTCGGTATCCGGAATGGAGGCTGAATGATGTTCTCCGGCTGCACTCTTATCATAAGCCACCCCTGCGCGTAGGGTTAACTGCTCGGTTAAATCATAGGTTGTCCCCAACGCAAAACGTGAGTTATTACGATAGCCTTCTTCTTTGTGGAACGCCACTTGACCGTTGTTATAGGTCGCATGGAGATCTTTTAGGCGATGCCATTGCGTGTATTTGTAACTATAGTGCAACGCTAATTTATTGGTCAGTTGGTGGAAGCCGGACAGTTCCCAATAGCTTGGCAAGTGTAACGTTAGTCCGCCTTCGCCGACATAAGCAGAAGTGCCACGTGGTGCGTAGCTGATGGCATTGTTATCTTTAAAATCAATATCTACTTTGGCGTGATAAGCGAGACCAATGCGATTTTTTTCATCGAATTGATAGAGTAAACCGGCGTTCCAACCGAATGCCCAAGCGGATTTGTCTTGTAAATGCGTGAGCAAGGTGTCTTTATTAATTTGTGCGCCTAATCCGCCAAGACGAGCCATTAAACCTGTTGGTGGCAAACCTGCAGCCGCGGCTCTTGCAGCAAGTTGTCGTTGTAATGCCGGGCTGGTGCGTACGTTATCAATTGCGGTGTCTAAAATACCGGCGGTGCGTTCCACTTTGGCTTTAGCGTAAATTGCGTTTAAACCTAAACCGGCGCTCCAGTTTTCAGTCATGCGATAAGCACCACTGAGATTTAAGTTAATGGCTGTTAAATCAGTTTTTCCGCCGAAAAGCCCGGCGTCATAGCCATCTTCGTATTCACTTTTTAAGCCGAAGTTCACGTTCATGCCGGCGCCGATGGCGAATTTATCGTTAACCGGTGAAACAAAATACATATTCGGAATAAATGAACCTGGCACAACGCTTTTGTGGTTGGCTGAACCTTGTGCGACCTCAACACCGAGTACGTTGGCACGCACCGGACCTCTCATGTGAATACGAGAATCCACGTAAACACCGCCGGCAGAAAAGGCATTTTGTTTGAAGAGGTTCATTAACGCCGGGTTGGTGGCGACTACAGAGGCATTATCTGCCATCGCCGCTTCACCGGCATAAGCACGACCTAAACCGGAGGTGGAAACTTCTGCTAATTGGAATGCGGCAGCGGATGCGCCGGTTGCGGCACCAAGAAGAAGTGTAGAGAGGAGTGTTTTTGTCAATTTGCTTGTTGTCATTTTATTCCCTTTTTGTGCCTGCCCGAAGGTGGCGTTTGGTCAAAGTTTTTGGTTGTTATTTTAAAAGTTGGTCATTCTAAGAAAGGCAGGGAGAGGGAGCAATGTTCTTTTCGATTTTTATAAAGTGTTCAGACCAGTCAGACAGGAAAAGTGCGGTTAAATTTTGTGTTGTATTTTAATAATTGCTAAACTAGTTGAAAATATCAACTGATTTTATAAAGGAGAGAATATGAGTTCATTAAAATGCCAAGCTGAAGAAGCGAAAGTATGTTGCTGTGTTGATGTCGGCACCGTCATTGATGGTTCTGATTGCACGATTGATTTTGAACAGGTGTATGCCACGGAAGAGCAGGCAAAAGAAGCATTAGCCTATTTGACTGAAAAAGCACGCGCAGCAGAAAGTGAGCCTTGTACTATTCGCAGCGAAATAAGTGCGGTGGAAAATGGCGTTAAATTGAAAGCCACCTTTGAATTTTGCTGCCAAGCGGAATCCATGATTTTCCAACTTTCTACGCGTTAATTCGTTCTACGCGTTAATTCGTTATATAAAAAAGAAAAAAGCTTAAGTGTGAGAACTTAAGCTTTTTTTGTAGATGATTTGGCGTTCGCCGAGTGATTGTGGATTGATACAATAAAAAGGCGGTAAAAACGAGTTAAATTTTTACCGCACTTCAAATAAGCGAATGCCTTACAGAGGAGGTTATTATTCGTGCATGCCTAATTTTTTCTCCAAATAGTGGATGTTGGTGCCGCCTTTTTGGAAATTTTTATCTTCAAGAATCAGTTCATGCAGTGGAATATTGGTTTTAATGCCGTCAATGATGGTTTCTGATAACGCATTTTGCATACGACGGATCGCCACTTCACGGGTATCGCCGTAAGTAATCAATTTCGCAATCATAGAATCATAATGCGGAGGAACCGTATAACCTGCGTAAATGTGAGAATCCCAACGCACACCTAAACCGCCCGGAGAATGCAAATGATCAACTTTGCCCGGTGAAGGCAAGAAGGTTTTTGGATCTTCTGCATTAATACGACATTCAATGGCATGGCCTTTCACTTTGATGTCTTCCTGTTTGAAAGAAATCGGCAAGCCGGAAGCAATACGTAATTGCTCTTTCACCAAGTCCACACCGGTAATCATTTCTGTGACAGGATGTTCCACTTGAATACGGGTATTCATTTCAATGAAATAGAACTCACCGTTTTCATATAAGAATTCAAACGTACCCGCACCACGATAGCCAATTTCCACACAAGCCTTCGCACAACGGGAACCAATATCGCGACGGACTTCTTCGCTAATGCCCGGTGCCGGTGCCTCTTCCACTACTTTTTGGTGGCGACGTTGCATAGAACAATCACGTTCAGCAAGATAAACTGCATTGCCATGAGTGTCGGCCAATACTTGAATTTCCACATGGCGTGGGTTTTCCAAATATTTTTCCATGTAAACCATGTCGTTGTTGAAGGCTGCTTTGGCTTCCGCTTTCGTCATGGCAATGGACTCTTCCAGGGCGTCTTCGCTACGGACGACACGCATACCACGACCACCGCCGCCACCGGAAGCTTTGATAATAATCGGATAGCCGATACGTTTCGCAATTTCTTTATTTTTTGCGATGTCAGAAGTTAATGGGCCATCAGAACCCGGTACGCAAGGTACGCCCGCTTTTTTCATCGCGTTAATGGCGGACACTTTATCGCCCATTAAACGAATCACGTCAGCGGTTGGGCCGATGAAGATAAAACCTGAGCTTTCAACTTGCTCGGCAAAATCCGCATTTTCAGAAAGAAAACCATACCCCGGGTGAATTGCGTCAGCGCCGGTCACTTCTGCTGCCGCAATGATCGCCGGAATATTTAAATAGCTTTTTGCAGATTGGGCAGGGCCGATACACACAGTCTCATCCGCAAGCAGAACGTGTTTCAACTCACGGTCGGCAGTGGAATGCACTGCAACGGTTTTAATGCCCAATTCTTTACAGGCGCGCAAAATTCGCAGAGCAATTTCGCCGCGATTTGCGATAACAACTTTTTCTAACATAATAAATCCATTCTTGTTTAAATTATGGTCTGCTATGTTAATTATTCAATAATAATCAACGGCTCATCAAATTCGACAGGCTCACCATCATTTACCAGAATAGCTTTTACTACACCGGCTTTATCCGCTTCAATACGGTTCATCATTTTCATTGCTTCAACAATGCAAAGTGCATCACCCACTTTTACGGTTTGACCCACTTCAACAAAGGCTTTCGCTTCTGGGCTTGGGCTACGATAGAATGTACCGACCATCGGAGAGCGGATCTTATGACCGGCAATTTCCTCAGGTGCGGCAACAGGCGCTGCTGGTGCTACGGCAGGTGCAGCAGGTGCCGCAACCGGAGTTGGTGCCGCTGCCGGAATGGAATATTGAACATTTGCCGGTGCAGCAACTGTAGCACGACTAATGCGTACAGAGCCCTCTTCTTCTGAAACTTCAAGTTCCGTAATGCCGGATTCTTCTACTAATTCAATCAGTTTTTTAATTTTACGAATGTCCATAGTTTTCCCTAAAACATATTAAATTTAAACCGCACTTTTTAGAAAAAAAAGCGCGGTGTGGATTAAGATAAATTTTCGGTCGAGAGATTACCGCAAAATCATCATTTTGGCGATAAAATTCTGTGATTTTCGTTAAATTTCGTCAAATTTTACTTTTTTGAAAGATAATTTACTGCAAACTGCAACGCAAAATCATACCCTTGCGCACCGCAGCCACAAATCACACTTTCCGCCACATCACTAAAATAGGAATGATGACGAAACGGTTCGCGTTTGTGAATATTGGATAAATGCACTTCAACGAAAGGAATGCCAACGGCAAGTAACGCATCACGCAACGCCACGCTGGTGTGGGTATAGGCAGCAGGATTGATGATGATAAAATCCACTTTTTGAAAACTTTGGTGAATTTTCTCAATCAATTTTCCTTCGCTATTGGCTTGAAAACAATCCAATGCCACTTGCTGTTTTGTCGCCTGTTGTTGCAAATGCTGCTCAATTGCTGTTAATGATAAATGCCCGTAATGGGTTGGCTCACGTACGCCCAACATATTCAAATTCGGGCCATTTAACAGCAAAATGTTGTATTTTGATGACATATTACATTCCTTTTTATTGCGCGCATTATAATGATTTTTTGCTTTCGGCTGGTCTAATCTGTAAAAACATCACGGTAAAAAATAACCGAAAAAACGACCGCACTTTTAATCTAAAATCACTTCGGTAATAAATTCCGAATCCAAACCAACGACAGGTAACGTTGATCCCGGCCAAGTTCTGATGATTTGATAATCCATCAAATCCAAGGTGTCTAACCCCGGCGTAACATTTGGCGTATATTGTTTTGCCATACGCGCCAGTTGGGTTAAACCGAAGCTGCTTTCAATGCTGGAACTGATAACCGCTTTAATGCCTAACGCGTGTGCCTGTGCAATCAACTCAGCACAACGCTCGATAGATCCCACCAAGGTCGGTTTAATCACAATCGCGGCCAAGTGCGGTTCTTTTTCCACGCGAAAATCCGGTTCACGTACGCTTTCATCCCAGGCAATATTAATGCCGTTTTCTGCCGCAAATTGACGACTTTCCTCACGGGTTTTGCAAGGTTCTTCAATAAATTGAATACGCGCACGATGCTCAGGTTTTACATATTTAGCAAACATTTGCGCTTTAGCCGGTGTCCAGCTACGGTTAGCATCTAGCCGTAATTGCAAATCCGGAATAGCCTCTAACAGCATATCGGCAATGAGGCCATCACGATTGGCTTCATACATGCCCACTTTTACTTTCGCCACTTTTTCACCCTGCATTTGATCCAGCGGTTCATAAAGCTCATCCGGATCACCATAACATAAAGGCGCCGTTTGATAATTGCCTTCATCGTCCAAGCGACCTTTCATTTCAAATAACGCACAGCTTAAACCAAATGCCACGGAAGGATACAAATCCGCTGTTAAATCCAGTTTTACATTACAACTGCGGGATTGATCCCATTTTTCCAGCCATTCGATCGCTTGCGCTTGTGCTTCGTCTAGCGTTTCATGGCTAAACTCCGGCAACGGCGCAATTTCTCCCCAGCCTTCATTTTGCCCACAGCATACTTTCACCAAAAGGCCTTCACGTTTTTTCAAAAAGCGATTACGCAAAATCAGTTGAGAATCCACCGGAATGGAATAACGGAAAAGTTGATAGCGGCGATGTTGAATGGCGCAATTTTTCTTTTCATAGAAAATCTTACCCACTCGTTGAATATGTTCCAGTAAAACCGGATCGGTAATCTTGTCATAAATGACTACATCGAATTTATACGGAATGGTGGTTTGCGACAGGGTTTGCTGAATGTCGTGCAACATGTCATCGGTAATGCCATCGCCTTTTAAGGCTAAATCAATATCCGAGTCTTCACGAAAATTCCCTTTTCCGCGCGAGCCAAACAAAATCGCCGTTTTAACTTGGGGAAAATGGCGCAAATGCCAACCGATTTTTTTAATCATTGTTTCTGTTAAACCGAAATCCATTGTCTGTTACTCCGTCTATGATGAATAAAATGCGTGATGAAAGCGGGGGGATTTTTGCCACATTTAAGCCACATCCCACCAAATTAACGCCCATTTGGGTTGCCCGTGTTTAATCGGTTCATTGTGCTGTTGTTTTTGACGATAAAACTCCGCGAGGCGTTGTTTTTCTTGTTCATTTAACGCACCAAGGGAAAACTCTACGGAAGCCAGTAAGTCTTCGTAGGTTTCGCCCATAAAGCGACCGGATTCCGTTTCAATGAAATTCAGATTCGCTTGAATGCCTTTTTGATAAAGCCGATTGAGCAGGTAAATATAGGTGGGGAAACCCACATCATCACGCCCAATCGCAGAAAACACGCCTTCATCTAAAAAATGGCGTTGCGTCACCGAAGTGAGATACACCCGTTTTTTGGCTTTGGCGCAGATCTTCGCAATCATATCATCTAAGTCATCGACCAAGGTAGAGCGGGAGGCGAGTACCACATCTGCCGCCGGCACATCATCCCAGTTATCCGCCCAAGATTTATGGAGTAAGTGTAAATTATCCAGTTGTAGGGCGTGTTTGAACTCAGCCAGTGCCGCCAACATGCCCGTGCTGTAATCCAAGGCGTAAACTTGACGACAATGTTGCGCCAACGGTACGGCAAATGTACCCGGGCCGCAGCCGATATCCAAGAGGGTTTCATCCGGCTGCATTTGCATTGCCGCCATTAACTGCGCGTTATAGCGGCTAGGCTTACCCACCAAATTTTCAGCCATTTTGGGCGCTTTTTTATCCCATTTGTCCGGCGGCAAATGATAATGATTGCAGGCGATGAGATGTTGCTTATAAAGCGCGTTAAAATCTATGTCGTCGATTGTCATAAGTCATCCTCAGGCATTCTAAGTGCGGTCGTTTTGGGCCGTATTTTTATTTCACTTGATTTAATAAGAACTGCACCAAGAACGACACCGGTCTGCCGGTAGCCCCTTTGTTTGCGCCTTGTAGCCATGCGGTCCCGGCAATGTCGAGGTGCGCCCATGGGTATTTCTTGGTGAAATTGGCGAGGAAAGCCCCTGCTGTGATGGCGCCGCCCCAACGTCCGCCAATATTGGCTAAGTCGGCAAAGTTGGATTTCAGCTGTTCTTGATATTCTTCGCTTAACGGTAAACGCCATGCTTTGTCGGCACTTTGTTGTGCGGCTTGTTCAAGCGCGGCTGCGATGTCGTCATGGGTGGAAACCAAACCACTGTTGTGTTGCCCTAATGCGACTACGCAAGCGCCTGTTAAGGTGGCAATGTCGATGACCAGCTCAGGATCGAAACGTTCTACGTAAGTGAGCGTATCACACAACACCAAGCGACCTTCTGCATCGGTGTTTAACACTTCCACGGTTAAGCCGTTCATGGTGGTGAGAATATCGCCTGGGCGATAAGCGTTGCCGTCTGGGAGATTTTCACAGCCTGCCATCACGCCGATGACGTTTAACGGCAGTTGTAGTTGTGCTAAGGCATTCATTACGCCATAAACGGAGGCCGCGCCACACATGTCGTATTTCATTTCGTCCATGTCGGCAGCCGGTTTGAGAGAAATGCCGCCTGCATCGAAGGTTAAGCCTTTGCCCACTAACACAATCGGTTTCGCATTCGGGTTTGGCGCATTACGGTATTCCATAATGGCTAATTTCGCTTCGTTGTGCGCACCGCGTGATACCGCAAGATAAGCGCCCATGCCCAATTTTTCCATTTCTGCTTCGTTGACAATAGTGGTGTTAATCAACGGTGAGGTTTTGGCTAAGTTTAGCGCTTTGTCTGCCAAATAAGCCGGGTTGCACACATTCGGCGGGCAATTTGCCACATCTTTAGCAAGGCGCACGCCCAAGCTAATCGCGCAACCGTGTTGGATCGCTTGTTCGGCGAGTGCCAGCTCATCGGTATTAACGTTAAAAATCAATTCACAAAGTGCGGTAGATTTTTCTGCTGTTTTTTGACTTTTGAATTGAGTGAATTGATATAAATCCTGTTCGATGGTTTCAATAGCAAAGCGGATGTTCCAATAAATATCACGTTGATTCAGGGAAATTTCAGTTAAAAAATTGACCGCACTTTTGGCTTGGGTGGTTTTTAGGGCTTGGACGGTTTTTTGGATAAGCTGTTTATATTGGCGTTCATTTAGTTCACCTGCTTTGCCACAACCCACCAGTAACACACGTTCGGCGGCAATGTTGGGAAGATGGCGTAATAATGTCGTTTCGCCTAATTTACCGCTAACTTCGCCGCTTTCGACAAGTCGGCTGAGGTAATTTTGTGAAATGTCGTTAATTTTAACCGCACTTGGTGATAGGGTTTTCTCTTCAAAAACGCCGACAATCAGGCAATCGGCAGATGCGTTTATGGCGACTTGTTGCGCGCTGTAGTTCATGTTTTCCTCGCTTATTTTTCTGTTTTCGATGTCAAATTTAAGGTATTATACGCCACTTATTATTTCGGGCTTGCACTTAATTTGCCCGTGTCAAATGCAACGAATTTAATCTCTTTTGCTGAAATAGCAAGAGAAAAAATAGGCAATAACGTGATTTTAACCAGATATTTAACGAAAGAAGTTTTTAAAAGCCAAATAGCGATTTTGTTCATTTTGCTGCTGATTTTTTTCTGTCAACAGTTGGTGCGTGTGTTGGGTTCTGCAGCAAATGGACAAGTGCCAGCCGATTTGGTGTTTTCCTTGCTCGGGTTAGGGATGCCAACCATGGCGCAATTAATGTTGCCACTTTGTTTATTCATTGCGATTTTGTTGACCCTTGGGCGGCTCTATGCCGAAAGTGAAATTACCGTCATGCGCGCTTGCGGTATTGGTCAAGGCATTTTGATTAAAGTGGTCTTGATCCTGTCTTTATTTACTGCCGCGGTGGCAGCTTACAATGCCTTATGGTTGACACCGTGGGCGATTCACAAGCAAACGGAAATTGTGGAAGAAGCGAAAGCCAATCCGAATATGGGGGCATTGTCTGCCGGTCAATTTATGACGGCAAATAGCAGCGATTTCGTGTTGTTTATTGATAACATTCAAGATAACCAAATCAATAACGTTTATGTCTTCCAAACCCAGCCGAAAGGGCAGAGCAAGCCTTCCGTGATTGTGGCGGAAAAAGGCGAATTAAAAGCCTTGCCAAACGGCGATCAGATCTTAAATTTGCAAAATAGTGATCGTTTTGAAGGCACGGCAATTTTGCCTGATTTTCGCATTACGCATTTTGACGAATATCAAGCTTATTTAGGCCATAAAACCGTGGCAGAGGATGCCGATGAAGCCGGTGAAATGGACATTATGCAATTATGGAATGCCAATACGCCGGCGATGAAAACCGAGTTGCATTGGCGTTTAACCTTGATTCTCGCAGTGCCGATTATGGCATTGTTGGCGGTACCGTTAAGCCGTGTGAATCCACGTCAAGGCCGCTTTGCCAAAGTGTTGCCGGCGTTGTTGCTATATTTGATTTACTTCCTATTACAAAGCTCGCTGAAGTCTGCCGGCAGCGCAGGCAAATTAGATGCCTCGTTGTTCATGCCGTTAGTGAATATCGCCTTTTTCGCTTTTGCGATTTTCTTGAATAGTTGGCATAGTGCGTTTATGTATCGCATTCGTTATTCCTTTGGCAAGACGGCAAAACAAGGATAAACATGATGAATACATTAGAACGCTATATCGGTAAAAGCATTTTAGGCACGATTTTTGCCACGTTATTCATGTTGGTAGGCTTGTCTGCGATCATTAAATTTGTGGAGCAATTTCGTAGCGTCGGCAAAGGCACTTACGATATTTGGCAAGCGATTGCCTACACCGTATTGACCATGCCAAAAGATGTGGAAACGTTTTTCCCCATGGCTGCCTTATTGGGCGCATTAATCGCGTTAGGCAACCTTGCCAGCCGGAGTGAACTGGTCGTCATGCAATCTTCCGGTTTTTCCCGTATGCGAATTGGTCTTGCCGTGATGAAAACCACCATTCCGTTAGTTTTATTGACCATGATGATTGGCGAATGGGGCATTCCGCAAACCGAACAATTTGCCCGTGATATGCGTTCCAAAGCCATTTCCGGCGGGTCGATGTTATCGGTAAAAAACGGCATTTGGGCGAAAGATGGCAACAATTTCGTGTATGTTCGCAGCATCTCCGATGACATAGAATTACACGATATTTATATTTACACCTTTAATGAACAACGCCGCTTGGAAAAACTCAAGCACGCTAATCAGGCCACATTTAATGACGGCAAGTGGATGTTACAACAAGTCAATGAATCTATCATTCAACCAGAGGGAGTCAACACGGTCAACCGCTTAAATGAAGAATGGCAAACCAATTTAACCCCAGACAAACTGGGCGTGGCATCTTTAAGACCAACATCATTGTCCATTTCGGGATTATCTAATTACATCACCTTCTTAAAAGAAACGGGGCAGGATTCAAAAAACTTTGAGCTCACCTATTGGCGCAAGTTGTTTCAACCCATTTCTGTGGGCGTGATGATGATGTTAGCACTCTCCTTTATTTTTGGTCCGTTGCGTAGCGTCACTGCCGGCGCACGGATTCTCATTGGGATTTGTTTTGGCTTCTTGTTTTATGTGGTGAACGAACTGTTCGGCAAATTCAGCTTGGTTTACAATACGACCCCATTAATCGGTGCGCTGATGCCGAGTATGTTATTCTTAGCGATTACATGGTGGCTACTGGCACGTAAACGGAGCTAATGGCTGCCGATAAAACAAAGCAAAAAACAATGTAAAATTTGTGTAAATCTTCCCCTCTGACTTCCAAATAGTGTAGAATCTGCACAAGTCTGTATGGATTCTGATCTTTAATGAGAAAAGTTTCAATGAATAAGTGTGCTAATTCAGTATTTAAATTAACTTTGGAGTTCATGTTATGAGCGTAACAGAAAGCTTTCTTTCACGTTTATCACAAAAATTAAAAGCATTTTACCTCGATCAACAAGGGGTATATGGTGTGATGACAGCGTTATTGTTATTCCCTTTGATTGTACTAGTGGCATTCACTGTGGAAACTACAGGCATTTTGCTTGACAAAACTCGCTTATCACAAGCGACAGATCAAGCGGCCCTGTTGTTAACCGCAGAAAACAATAACTTTCGAGCAAAACCAGATCATACGGATGTAACTCGCCAAAGTTTAACTGAAGAAGAAAAAAAATTGTCGGAAGATAAACAACTTAGTACGAAAATCGCAAAACGTAATCAAGAATTAGTGCAGAATACAGTAAAACTCTATTTGCGCTCTTATGACGAGGACGCAAGTGCACCGATTACTATTACAAAAGATTTCACTGCTTTTTGTGAACCACTTAGTCAATCTGGGAAAAGTGAAGGGGGTGTTATTTGCACCGTGCAGGGTGATGTTCGTCGTAAAAATGGTTTTAATGTAATTAATGAATGGGTAAAAAGCCCCGAAAGCGAAGATGGTCGTCTACAAGTGAATTCCGGACGTTCTTATGCGATAAAGCAAGGGGGCAGTATACCGATGGAAGTAATGTTAGTTGCAGACTTTTCCGGTTCAATGTGGGAAGAATTAAAAACCCAAAATGCTAAAAAAATTGACGTATTAAGAAGTGCGGTAAAAAAACTCACTGCAACATTATTGTCCGGTGGGAAAAAAAATGATATGAGTCCTTATAATCGGGTTGGCTTTACCACATTTAACACAGGAATTCGTCAGTGGGGGGAAAACAATTATTGTACTCTTCCAATATATCCTATGAATGATAAAGCTTCAGAGCAAGTAGAGTTTAATATTGAGTTTGAAAAGTATTTTGGCAAAATTGAAGATCTTAAGAAAGACTTTCTTAAAAGTTTTAATCTACCGTCCTCTTACCTATATAATTGCAAAGATATATATTATGAATGGGGTGAGTCAAAGGGGCAATACAGGGGGGAATCTTGCCAGGCTAAAGATACTAGAGAAGAAGCTATTAAAAAAAGTATGATTCGAGGTGGTAACTACAGAGGCTTACTTAAAGATTACATAGATCTTGATAAGACAATTTCACAAATTAAAGGATTTGATGGCCAGCGAAGAAAATATCCGATTGTATTAGATAAGCCTACTTCGGCGTGTTTTCTTAAGCCTAACCAAGAAACTAGTCAAGCGTGGTTTTCAGAAAATAATACAGAGATAGTAAAATCCTTTTCAGATATATCTCCAAATAGCCAAACTAATGCTTCAGCAGGAATGTTGGTAGGAGCTAATATCATGTCAAAACCGGATCCTGATTATCAAAAGAAATTAGATAATGTTGGTAAAAATGTCAAAAGAACGATGATTATCTTATCTGATGGTTTAGATAATATGCCTTATTGGGGTGCCTTTATTGATTTCGAAAAAAAAGGTTTTTGTAAAGAAATTAAAGCAAAACTGGATACATTACAAAATCCAAAATATGAAAAATATCCAACAAAACTTGCGTTTATTGCTTTTGCATATAAGCCAGAAGAGGAGGATGTGGAGCACTATCATGCGTGGAAACGATGTGTTGATGATTATTACTATTATGTAAGGGATGAAAAGGAGTTATTAGAAGCTTTCGGTGATATCTTAGGCATCCAAGAAGAATTAGGAACAATATCTTCACAAAAACCTACACGTAAGTGATGTGTTAAGCTCTCTCTAAAACAATGCCGATCGGTAAAATATACTGATCGGCAATTTTTTGTATTGTGCATCTTGATGCACGACGGATTCCACACCGCACACGATGTCGTCCACGGATTTATCGAATACCCTGCCGTTCGTGGATTGACCCAATGTAACTCCGAACGTCATTCTTCACATCAACGATTCCTGATTTCGTGCAACAAGTTGCACGCTACGAGGAAGATAAAATAATGATTCCTCATTTCGTGCAACAAGTTGCACGCTACAAGGGAGATAAAATAAAGTGCGGTGGATTTTTCTGACGTTTTAAACGTTGTTGAAATCCACCGCACTTTTGGGGATTTAATATAGTAAGACATGGTAGCGTGCATCTTGATGCACGACGGATTCCACGCCGCACTTTTTGGGTGGTTTAATATGTTAAGTGTCGTTAATATTCCGAACTACGCGCTAAAACCTCACGTTTTCCATTTTGAGCGGCGGAAACAATGCCTTGTTCTTCCAGCTGATCCATAATATTGGCGGCACGGTTGAAACCTACACGGAAACGGCGCTGAATGGCGGAAATTGAGGTCGTACCGGTGCTGACAACAAAATCTACTACTTCGTCAAAGAGCTCATCAATTTCACCGGAACGATCGATATTACGCTCACTGTCGCTTTCATTTTCATCGTTACCATCTAAAATACCATCAATGTAATTGGGTTTGCCGCGGGCTTTCCAATCATCCACGACACGCACGACCTCATCATCACTCATGAAGGCACCGTGAATTCGGATTAATTCGGTTGAACCTTGCGGAGAATAGAGCATATCGCCTTTGCCTAACAAGGATTCAGCACCAACGGCATCTAAAATCGTGCGAGAGTCGATTTTCGTTGCCACAGTAAATGCAATACGGCTTGGCACGTTCGCTTTGATTAAGCCGGTAATCACATCAACGGACGGGCGTTGAGTGGCTAGAATGAGGTGAATACCGATGGCGCGTGCTTTTTGGGCTAACCGGGCGATAAGCTCTTCCACTTGCTTACCGGCAACCATCATTAAATCAGCAAATTCATCCACAATCACGACGATATAACTGAGTTTTTCTAACGGCGGTGCGAGTGAATCCATGGAATCCCCCGGACGCCATAACGGATTCGGGATCGGCATATTTAAGGCATTATATTCATCGATTTTTTCATTGAATCCTTCGATATTGCGCACGCGCAAAGCCGACAATAATTGATAACGGCGTTCCATTTCATCTACGCACCAGCGTAAAGCATTCGCGGCTTTTTTCATATCCGTGACTACCGGGGTCAATAGGTGTGGAATGTCGTTGTAAATAGAAAGCTCCACCACTTTCGGGTCGATCATGATGAATTTCACCTCTTCCGGTTTTACACGGTACAGCAAGCTTAAAATCATGGTGTTAACCCCGACAGACTTCCCGGAACCGGTTGTCCCTGCCACGAGTAAATGTGGCATTTTGGCTAAATCCACAACGACCGGTTTGCCGCTAATGTCTTTCCCTAACGCCATCGAAAGCAAGGCTTTAGAATGGCGGAATTCATCGCTGTCTAAGACATCTCGCAATGGCACCATTTGGCGGTGATCATTTGGCGTTTCAATGCCGATATACGGTTTGCCGGGAATCACTTCAGCCACACGAATGGAACGAAACATCAATGCGCGCGCCAAATCCGTATCCAAACCGGTCACTTTGGAGGCTTTCACTCCGGGATCTAACTCCAGTTCATAACGTGTTACCACCGGGCCGATTAACACATCCTTTACTTTAGCCTTAACGTTAAAATTACGTAATTGCTGCTCAATGCGTTGTGAGGTTTCCACAATTTCTTCTTGGGTAATATTTTGTGCTTGTGAATGATGATGTTCTAATAAATCCAAGCTAGGTAATGGGGTAGTGGGTTTTTCCAAACGACTACTGTGTTGTTGGAAGGCAGGATGCACCAATGAATTGCCATAAGGTTTATAGGCTACGTTTTCCGGCGTCGTGGTCGGTAATTCAGGTTCTTGCACCATTTGCGGAGAGACCTCTTGCGTACCCATGGTTTGTATGTGCTGTTGTTCTTGCGCAATAAGTTGGCGAGCTAATGGATTGTCAGGCGCCTGTTCTCCATGTGAAGGTGAGTCTTCTCTAGGATAAACTAACGAAACTGACGGAATCACATCATCTTCGCTAAAATTGGGCGTGTAAAAATCTGATGCAAAATCGACCGCACTTTGTGTCTCTGGTTGACGATTTGTCTCGGTCATTGAGCGCGTAGAAACCGGTGTTGCCTGAGGTGGTACGTTGTTTTGTTGTTGCGCGATACTTACATGAGGCAACGGTTCGGTTGGCTCAAAATCCGTGACAGTAAAGGTTTTGGTTTCTGTTTGTGGCGGCGCTGTTGTGAGTGGCGTCGTGTTGTTATCCGCAGATTGGTCAACCGTTTGTAATCCATGAATAGTAATCGGTGTCGTTGTTAAGGAAGACGACGGTTGAGACGTTGTTTGATTTTCTTTGGCGAGCGGCGTCTGCGGGGGTTCTGAAGAAGACGCGGCGGCCGGCATTTCCGCGGTAACCTCGGTTTGTGGCATCACGTGTTCGTGCATAGTCGGGGGCGTTTCCGGTGAATTTTGCATGGTAAGCCACTGATAAAAACGCACGATCAGGCGAATAAAAGACGCCCCTGAACAGAAGATAAACCCTATCACGGCAAATACCACCGCAAGGCAAAGCAAGCCGAATTTACCCAAACTTGGATATAAGTTTAACGTTAAGCTTCCACCCAACACGCCACCGGCAAGGTAACTGGCGGTATTGCTGAGCGATAACGTGCAAATCACGGTTAAGCCACATAAGAGTAAAATAAAACCGAAAGAGCGCAATGCCACTTTCGTTCCGGTTAGGTGATTGAGGCGTTGGGTGCGAAGTAAATACAGAGGAATAAAACATAAGCTAAACGGAATAAGATTGCCGATATAGCCGAAAAAAACGAAAAATAAATCCACAAACCATGCACCCAGTGCGCCGGCTTTGTTGATGGTTTCTGATGAAAAACTGGAGGTTGCCCATGAGTTATCTAATGGGGTATAGCCTGACCAAGCAATAATTAAATAAAGCCCGAAAAGTGCGGTCAATCCGAGCAGTAAATTGCCTAAGTAGGTTTTCAAAGAAAAATGCGCTAATGTGTGTTTTTTTATCATAAGTGAGGGTTTTACTTTTGTTTTAATTGTAAAAAATTCGTCTGTTTGACTTCTTCCATGACTACATAAGTACGGGTATCGTTCACGCCCGGCAAGCGCAGCAACGTTGTTCCCAGCAATTTGCGGTAAGCCGCCATATCTGCCACGCGTGTTTTTAACAAATAATCAAAATCTCCGGAAACTAAGTGGCATTCTTGAATTTCTTCCAGTTGTTGAACGGCTAAATTAAACTCTTCAAACACATCCGGCTTGCCGCGAACTAAGGTAATTTCAACGATCACCAGTAAAGGCGAGTCCAATAATTCCGGATTCAGCAGCGCACGGTAACCCATAATGACACCTTGTTTTTCTAAACGTTTTACACGCTCTAAGCAAGGTGTTGGTGATAATCCCACCTTTTTGGACAAATCAATATTGGAGATTTTTCCGTTGCGCTGTAATTCATTTAGGATTTTGATATCGATGGCATCGAATGCTTTTGTGAGTTTTTTTTCCATGGCTGACTGATTGCGATTAACGAGAAAGTGGATGATTTTAGCGTAGCCGGCAGGAAATTTCAGTAAGAAAATCGCGTCATTTAAAAAACATGGGTTTGTTGCGTATAAACGGTAAATTTTTCCACCGCACTTATGCTTTACAAACCTCAAAATCTGCCTACAATACCCGTTCCTACGATTTGCCTTGTGCAAATTCCTGACTTGAAATCAGATAAGAAGAGACATTTATGACAACCCCATTTAAACCTGAATTACTTTCCCCTGCCGGCTCCTTAAAAAATATGCGTTATGCCTTTGCTTATGGCGCAGACGCCGTGTATGCCGGTCAACCGCGTTACAGCTTGCGCGTACGCAATAATGAATTTAATCACGCCAATTTAAAAATCGGCATTGATGAAGCCCATGCGCTCGGCAAAAAATTCTATGTGGTGGTGAACATTGCGCCGCACAATTCCAAGCTCAAAACCTTTATTAAAGACTTACAACCGGTTATCGACATGGGGCCGGATGCGCTGATCATGTCCGATCCCGGCTTGATTATGCTGGTACGCGAACACTTCCCTGACATCGATATTCACCTTTCCGTGCAAGCCAATGCGGTGAACTGGGCAACGGTGAAATTCTGGAAACAAATGGGGTTGACCCGCGTGATTTTATCTCGCGAACTGTCTCTTGATGAAATCGCCGAAATCCGTCAACAAGTACCGGATATTGAACTCGAAATTTTCGTACACGGCGCACTTTGCATGGCGTATTCCGGCCGCTGCCTCCTTTCCGGCTATATCAACAAACGCGATCCAAACCAAGGCACCTGCACGAATGCCTGCCGCTGGGAATACAAAATGGAAGAAGGCAAAGTGGATGAGGTGGGCAATATCGTGCCGAAATTTGACCCAAGCCAACAAATTGAAGTGAAAAATGTCGCGCCAACCTTGGGCGAAGGCGCAGTCAC
This sequence comes from Aggregatibacter sp. oral taxon 458 str. W10330, assembly GCF_000466335.1. Classification (NCBI taxonomy): domain Bacteria; kingdom Pseudomonadati; phylum Pseudomonadota; class Gammaproteobacteria; order Pasteurellales; family Pasteurellaceae; genus Aggregatibacter; species Aggregatibacter sp. oral taxon 458. The sequence goes on from NZ_KE952614.1 coordinate 29,617, forward strand.
CGATAAAGTGTTCCTTTATACCGAAGCGCAAAATCCTGATGAGCAAATGACCGCCTTTGAAGATGAACACGGCACTTACTTTATGAACTCGAAAGATTTACGCGCAGTACAACATGTGGAAAAACTCACCGCACTTGGGGTACATTCCTTAAAGATCGAAGGTCGTACCAAATCCTTCTACTATTGTGCTCGTACCGCTCAGGTATATCGCAAAGCCATTGACGATGCGGCCGCCGGCAAACCGTTTGATGAAAGCTTGATGGATACTTTAGAATCCCTTGCCCACCGTGGTTATACCGAAGGTTTCCTACGCCGCCACACCCACGATGAATACCAAAATTACGACTACGGCTATTCCATTTCTGACCGTCAACAATTTGTCGGCGAATTCACCGGCAAACGTAATGAGCAGGGCATGGCAGAAGTGGCAGTGAAAAATAAATTCTTGCTTGGCGATGAAGTGGAAATGATGACGCCACAAGGCAACATCGTGTTTAAAATCAACAAAATGCTCAACCGTAAAAATGCCGAAGTGGATGCTGCCTTGGGTGACGGGCACTTTGTCTTCTTAGAGGTGCCGCAAGACATCCATTTAGACTATGCGTTGCTCATGCGAAATTTAGTTGATACCAACACGCGCAACCCACATGAAAAGAAAAGTTAATATTTTGTTAATCATTTGTTGATCTTGTTAATTACGTGTTGTAGTATAAACACGTCCTAACAAAATGACTCCAAACTTATTAAGCCCTTACTTCCCCCCTTTGAAAGGGCTTTTTTCTTTCCCTTGTTTAAAATTAAGTAAAAAAATGGCCGCACTTTTGCGGCCTTTTAATCAGTTATTCACATTTCTTCTTAATTTTCAATATGCGTTGCGCCTGATCCTCAAAATCAATAAACAACTGCTGTGCTTCGCAAAATAAACGAAAATCTTCGATGTCACTTTCCGTAGCAAGCCACACCGTCAATACATCATTTGGAGCTAATGTGTTAACGGCATTTTTCGTCATCAATAACGGCAGAGGACAACGATACTCACGCGTATCAAGTTGATATTCCATAATTTAAATCAATGATATTTAGCTTTGTACGCGACGACGAGCACTCATGATGTCGCCGATTTCGCGTAATTCCGATTCCGACAAATGTTGTTTACCAAGCTCAAATAACGGCTCTTCCAACGCGATATGTTTATCGTAACCTGACACAAAATGATTGATCAATTCCACATCGATATTCTCGCGCTCATCCTTTAACAAGGCTTGCAACTGTTCAGATAACTTCGTCCAGCTGTCATGTAGCGTGACGTGCTGTCTTTCTAATTCATCAATGTCTTTTTGCGCTTCCGGCACATATTTCACCAACAGTGGGAAAAAATCTTTTTCCTCATCATCATGGTGCAACGGGGCTGACTGATTGAAATAATTGAGAATCTGCTGAACGTCATTTTTCACCGCTTGATTGCAACCGTTTTTTGCCAAATAATCAGGCAAAATCGTTAATTGCCGACAAAAACGTTTCACTTTGCCATGGCAGGCATACAACATTTCAATGGGTTCATTCCAACTGGCGAATTTTTGAGGTTCAAGGATTTGCATAGGGCCTCCTGTGAGAGATGAAAGTGCGGTGGAAAAAACACGTCAATTTTTCACCGCACTTTTTACGGATGATTTTTAGCTGATTATTTTTCTGTTTCTGCAAGTTGTAACGGCGGAACAGGCTTGCCGATTCTCGCATAAAATTCCACCACGAAATCATCGAAGCGATCGTCTTCAATGGCTTGGCGGATTTCCGCCATTAAACGTTGGTAATAACTCAAGTTGTGGATGGTGTTTAGGCGTGCTCCGAGGATTTCGCCACATTTATCCAAATGATATAAATAGGCTTTGGTGTAATGCTTACAGGTGTAGCAATCACAGTGCGGATCTAATGGGCTGGTGTCGTCTTTGTATTTGGCGTTGCGGATTTTCACAATGCCGTCGGTGACGAATAAATGACCGTTACGTGCATTACGGGTTGGCATGACACAGTCGAACATATCGATACCGCGGCGTACGCCTTCCACTAAGTCTTCAGGTTTACCTACGCCCATTAAATAACGTGGTTTATCGGCGGGGATTTGCGGGCAAATGTATTCTAAAATGCGGTGCATATCTTCTTTCGGTTCGCCCACGGCCAAACCGCCCACGGCATAACCATCAAAGCCGATGTTCACCAAACCTTCCAAAGACACTTTGCGTAATTCTTCAAAGGTGCTGCCTTGGATAATACCGAATAGGGCGTTTTTGTTGCCTAATTCATCAAAACGGTTGCGGCTTCGTTGTGCCCAACGTAAAGACATTTCCATGGATTTTTTGGCGTAGTCAAACGTTGCAGGGTAGGGGGTGCATTCATCGAAAATCATCACGATGTCGGAACCCAAATCATATTGGATTTCCATGGATTTTTCCGGTGATAAGAAAATGCGTTCGCCGTTGATCGGATTTTGGAATTTCACGCCTTCTTCAGTAATTTTACGCAATTTGCCCAAGCTGAACACTTGGAAGCCACCGGAATCGGTGAGGATAGGACGGTGCCATTGCATAAAATCGTGCAAATCGCCATGTTTACGCATGACTTCTTGCCCCGGACGAAGCCATAAATGGAACGTGTTTCCAAGGAGGATTTCTGCGCCGGTCGCGCGAACTTCTTCCGGTGTCATGCCTTTTACCGTGCCATAAGTGCCTACCGGCATAAACGCCGGGGTTTCAACCGTAAAGGTGCCTTGTGGGCGTTCAAATACCAAGCGGCCACGACGGGCGTTGCCGCTGGTTTTATCTAATTCATACTTCATTTTATTTCCTCAACGAATAAACAGTTCGAAGGTTTTTAGTCAATAAAAAAGCCTGTTTAAATATACAGGCTTCATGTTATAATTTTTGCAATGTTCTTAGGAACAGAGGCGGACTCTACTAATGATAGTCCGCCAGTTGCCGCTGTCGGGCTAGATTAGTAGATCCTTGTTTGTAATCATAAGGATAAAAATATGACTACATTTATCATTAAGTTGGTCATCATTATTCTACTTTGCCTGTTATTGAAAAGTAGCACTGGCTCATAGTAGTTGATGCCGCAAGGAATGGTTCCCACCATTCCTTGTTTTTTATTGTAGGCGCTGACTTAAAATAAGTCAATTTCTATTCCATTCCCTTCACATTCGGATTTTTGCTGATAAACATAGCATCGCCATAACTGAAAAAACGATAGCGATTTTCTACCGCACTTTTATACGCATTCATGGTATGGCTAAATCCGGCGAACGCTGAAACCAACATAATCAACGTGCTTTCCGGCAAATGGAAGTTAGTAATTAAACAATCCACTATGCGGAATTTTTTGCCCGGATAAATGAAAATAGACGTATCGGAAAAATACGGTTCAATTAACGCCGCACCTTGTTTTTCTTCTGCCGCCAATGCAGCACTTTCAATGGAACGCACGGAGGTTGTCCCCACAGCAATCACCCGTTTGCCGGCTTTCTTGGTGGCTAAAATGGCATCGCAAACCTCTTGCGGTACTTCCACGTATTCCGCGTGCATGACATGATCTTCAATATTTTCAACACGCACCGGTTGGAATGTTCCCGCGCCCACATGCAAGGTCACAAAAGCGAAATTGACGCCTTTTTCTTTCAGTTTTGCCAAAAGTTCATCATCAAAATGCAAACCGGCTGTCGGTGCGGCAACCGCCCCCGGCACTTTGTTATAAACGGTTTGATAACGCTCTTGATCCGCTTCTTCGTCAGGACGATCAATATAAGGCGGTAAAGGCATATGCCCGATTTGTTGTAAAACGTCAAAAAGTGCGGTCTGTTTTTCAGCGATTTCAATTTCAAATAAACTGCCTTGGCGACCAACCATCAAGGCTTTTACACCGTTGCCTTCGCCTAATTTATCTTCACCTAAAATCAGTTCAGCCCCTTCTTTCGGCGCTTTAGAGGCGCGAACATGGGCAAGGAAACGGGATTCGCTTAATACGCGTTCCACCAAGACTTCTATTTTTCCGCCACTGATTTTGCGCCCGAACATACGCGCAGGAATAACACGGGTATTATTGAAGATCATCAAATCGCCCGGATGAATCAACTCCAACACATCGGCAAAAGTGCGGTGGAAAATGTCCCCGTTTTCGCCATTTAACTGTAATAAACGGCTGGCAGTTCGCTCTGTTTTAGGATAACGGGCAATCAATTCATCAGGTAAATCAAAATAAAAATCGGCAACACGCATAATGGAAAATCTGGTTTGAAAAAGAGGGCGGTAGTCTAGTGCGAATCTGGGAGAATCTCAAGGGGAAACTGGCGCAAACCTGCCTAGACCCTCACTATTATCGCATCACGACATAAGATTCTTGATGAAGATCATCGTTTTGGCATTTTTTAGAAATGCCTCTCATCATAAAGTAATAAGCACGCTAAAATAGCGCCACTTAAAATAGCCACATTTCATCATGTGGCGATGATGTAATAGCAACAGGAAACATATGCAAGGCATTGAATTACGCATAAAAGGCAAAGTGCAAGGCGTGGGATTTCGTCCCTTCGTCTGGTTATTAGCGAATCAATACGGATTACGCGGCGATGTCAACAACGACGGGCAAGGCGTACTGATCCGCCTGTGTGAACCAACAGAGCAACACCTGCAACAATTCTTGCATGATCTGCAAACCCAACTGCCCCCGCTTGCGCTGATTACCGACATTCAGCAGCAGGAAAAACAATGGGAAAATCCACCGCACTTTGACGGCTTTGAAATCCGTGAAAGCGAAAACAACGCCATGGATACCCAAATCGTGCCAGATGCTGCAACTTGCTCCGCCTGTTTGAAGGAGTTATTTGACCCGACCAATCGGCGCTATCATTATCCTTTTACGAACTGCACCCACTGCGGTCCGCGTTTTACCATTATTAAAGCCATTCCCTACGATCGCAAAAACACGTCCATGGCTGATTTTCCTCTCTGCCCTGATTGCGCTGAAGAATATAAAAATCCAGCCGACCGTCGTTTTCATGCGCAACCGAACGCCTGTGCCGTGTGCGGACCTCATGTTTGGTTAAGCAATCAGCAAGGCGCAATTATTGATGAAAAAACACCGATAAAAACCACCGCACTTTTCTTACAACAAGGCAAGATCGTTGCAGTGAAAGGCATCGGCGGTTTTCATCTTGCCTGTGATGCAACTCAGGCTGATGCGGTGCAATTACTGCGCGACCGCAAACACCGCCCAAGTAAACCCTTGGCAGTGATGGTGCCGGATGTGTCTTTTTTAAACGATCTCACCGAAACAGAAATCACCTTACTCACCAGCACGGCTGCGCCCATTGTGCTATTGGCAAAACACAAAGTCCCCTCATTAGTGGAACAGATTGCGCCACAACTCAATGAAATCGGCGTGATGTTGCCAAGCAACCCGTTACAGCATTTATTATTGAGAGAAGTGAATCGCCCATTAGTGATGACCTCTGCCAACCCAAGCGGACAACCGCCGGTATTGGAAAACCCAAGTGCGGTTGACAAAAAACAACGTTTTTTGAACGTTGGCTATGCCAACGGCCCCGAAGGGGTGAATAAGCGAACGAGTGAGCTTATGAATAAATGTTTAAGTAACTTGGCGGATTATTTTCTCTGCCACAACCGCGATATTTTGCAACGCGCCGACGATTCCTTAGTGCGTGCCGCTTTCGATGGCGTGGAAACTTTGCGCCGAGCGCGAGGTTATGTGCCGGACGAAACCCTGTTGGATCAGCACAGCGTGCGCAATGTGCTGGCATTGGGGTCTGATTTAAAAAACACGTTCTGTTTGTTGCGCCAAAATAAAGCCATCGTCAGCCAACACATTGGCGACACCTCGAACGAAAAAGTGCGGTCACAATTAGAAGCGAATATCGATCTCTTCTGCCAAATCTACCAATTCAAACCGGAACTTATCGCCATTGATTCACACGCCGGTTATTTTACCCATGAAGTGGGTAAACGACTGGCTGCACAACACAAAATTCCTTATGTAGAAGTGCTCCACCACCACGCCCACATTGTCAGCGTGATGGCAGAACATCATTGCCATGAACAGGTTATCGGACTTGCGTTGGACGGCATCGGTATGGGGGAAAACGGGCAACTTTGGGGCGGAGAATGTTTGTTGGTCGATGAAAAACACTGCCATTATTTAGGCGGTTTACCTGCGGTGGCGTTGCCGGGGGGCGATCTTGCCGCCAAACAACCTTGGCGCAACTGGTTAGCGCATTTGCATCAATTCGTGCCTCACTGGCAAGAAATCGCCGCCCAAACCTGCGCCAACTATGACTGGCAACTGCTCGCTAAGGCCATTGAGCGCAATCTCAATAGTCCACGAATTTCCTCTGCCGGTCGCTTATTTGATGCGGTGGCATTTGGCTTGGGCATCACACCGCCACAACTGAGCTGGGAAGGCGAAGCGGCCTGCCAATTAGAAGTGCTTGCCTCGCAATCCGTGCTCGCCAGTTTGCCATTTGATAAAATTGAGCTTCCAATCTTAATGCCACTTAACACTGAAAATAAATTGGATCTTGCCCGTTTCTGGCAAGCTTGGATTGCGCTCGATTCGTCCAACGCCGATAAAGCCTTTATTTTTCACTATGCGTTAGCAGAAGGTTTCGCTCAGTTGGCTCGCCAACAGGCTCAACGCCACCATTGCAAAACCATCATGCTTTCCGGTGGCGTATGGCACAACCAATTATTGCGTCGATTGATAAAAGAACAGTTAGCTGAATTTAAGGTATTGAGTGCGCATCAGTTTCCGATGGGAGATGGGGGATTGAGTTTGGGGCAGGCAGTCATCGCGGCTCAACTATCGGGATTTCACCCGATGGGCGAGTAACTTTTCTTTGCTTCGCCAAAGAAAAGTCACCAAAAGAAAAGCGACCCCAGCTTCACCGCAATTCTTCGCTCACTTGCAATTTTTTTAACGAAAATTTTCGAACTCGCTACGCTCAAACAAGCGAAAATTTCCTAAAAATTGCAAATCGCTCAGGCGGCTCAGATGGGGCCCAATCGTCTTATTTTTGCATGATTCGTGAAAGTGCGGTCGGTTTTCCAAACGTTTTATGGATTATCATTTGCTATACTGAACGCATCTTTTTTATCTATACCAACGGGAGGATTCCTATGCTTAATAAAGATACCCAACTCTGTATGTCCCTCTCCGGTCGTCCAGGCAACTTTGGCACCACATTTCATAATTATCTTTATCAAAAACTTGGTTTGAATTTCATTTACAAAGCCTTCACCACCGATGATATCGAACACGCCGTCAAAGGTATTCGCGCGTTGGGTATTCGTGGAAGTGCCGTGTCTATGCCGTTCAAAGAAAGTTGCATACCGTTTTTAGACGAGATCTCGCCTTCCGCGCAAGCCATTGAATCGGTGAATACCATCGTCAATGACAACGGTGTTTTACGCGCCTACAACACTGACTACATTGCCATTGTTAAACTGATCGAAAAATACCAATTGAATAAGAACGATCGCGTGATCGTGCACGGCAGTGGCGGGATGGCAAAAGCCGTCGTGGCGGCGTTTAAACATTCAGGCTTTGAAAAACTCAACGTCTTCGCCCGCAACGAAAAAACAGGCAGCTATTTAGCCGCACTTTATGGCTATGATTACCTTTCATCCCTCGACAAACAAACTGCCGATATTCTCGTTAACGTCACGCCAATCGGCATGAAAGGCGGCAAAGAGACATTAGATCTTGCTTTCCCCGAAGCCATGATCCGTCAAGCCAAAACCGCATTTGATGTGGTTGCTCAACCTGCCGATACACCATTAATTAAAACCGCCCAAGCCTTAGGTAAACAAACCATCTCCGGCGCGGAAGTGATTGTGTTACAAGCCGTCGAACAATTTGAACTCTACACCGGTAAAAGACCAAGCGAAGCACTCATCACCGAAGCGGCAGATTATGCGAGAAAAAATGCGTAAAGTGCGGTGGGTTTTGAGCGTGTTTTATCATTTAGACTTTATCGATAGCGCGCGTCTCCTGACGCGTGCTGAAAACAAGAAATAAGGCACGCGTCAGGAGACGCGCGCCATCGTTGGGGGCTTCTTTGGGTCCAAGCGTGGACGCTTGAACCATCATGAAGATTTATATTAATTAGCTTTATAAGGAAGATACTCTATTTTATAAAATGCTATAATATGAAATATTGATATTACTATAAAAATAGACCACCAAGGCAGACCCACATTTTCCATATATAATGAATATCTATCTATAAAATTAAACTTTCCTTTTAATATTCCCATAAGATATTTTACTTTATCTATATGTGATATTAAAAAAAGAGAAAGTCCAAATAAAAACACCAAAAGATACTGAAAAACATCTATAACAAAACCAATTATAATGGACATGAATTTATATATTTTAATAGATAACCCAATACGTTCAACAAACATCAGCTTTAACTCACCACATGACGATATAAAAGATTTCTTAAATTCTCTACATAAATAAGGAACCATAAACCCCCAAAAAGTTAATGCTATAAAAATAACAAAACAAATTGCTTCATATTTATGTAAATTATACCCAATCACAATGTGAATCAAAAAAGAAACTGCAAAAACAACATTTATAAAACCAAATAAATTCAAAGAACCACGAATATATTCATTAGATAATAATTTACAATTCCAATACATCTTATACAATTTATCCATAATTTTCCCCTTTGATAGCGCCAGCGTCCACGCTGGTGCTTCTTTGGGTCCAAGCGTGGACGCTTGAACCATTTTTTGCCTAGGGTAACAAGTTACCCTAGGTTAAGCATAGTCATTCCCCTTTGGGGAATTTAAAGCTCCAAAAGTGCGGTTGAAATCTAAAACGTTTTTCACATAAAAAAACAACGACATTATGCAGCAGTTGCACAAAGCTGAAATGACGGTCACTGAGCTTGTCAAAGTGTAAGTAATTTCAGCTTCTCCGATACACAAAACTAATGCTTCGACAGGCTCAGCAAGCGTTTTGTGCATTAATACCGAAAAACAATCCAAAATTCCACCGCACTTTTATCCAATAACCTCAAATAAAATCCTCGTATAAATTGCCCGAACGACTTGGCATTTTTAGGAAAATTTCGCTTTGTTTGAGCCACGCAGTGGCGAGTTCGAAATTTTCCGTGAAGAAAATGACAATAAAGAGAGGAACAGCAATTTATCCGGGGTGTGTTCTTTGCTACTTTCTTGCACAAGCAAGAAAGTAGAACAACCTAACAAATCCTTGGCAACGGCTCATTCATCGGCAAATCCAGCAACCGTGACTGCCCAAAACTGCCTAATAATCTGACTTTTTTATCCGTCGTCACTTCGCCAATCACGGCGGCATTTTTGCCTAATTCATGGGAATGAAGTGCGGTCAGAATTTCGGGTGTTTTTTCAGGAGAAGCAATCATCACCAATTTGCCTTCGTTGGCAAAGTTTAAGGCTTCTAACCCAAGCAATTCGCAAATGCCACGCACTTCAGAACGGATAGGTAAATCGTCTTCGTTGATTTGCATGCCTAATTGCTGGGCGGCGGCAAATTCGTGCAACACTGCATTCACACCGCCACGAGTAGCATCGCGTACCGCTTTTACGCCCTCAATCGGGCGCAATAAATCGATGAGTGGCGTAAGGACAGCACAGTCGCTTTTGAGATCCGTTTGAATCCCCAGGCTTTCGCGCAAATTAAGAATAGTCGCACCGTGTTCGCCAATCGTGCCGCTGACGATAATCTTGTCGCCCGCGTCAATACGGTGCATGCCCCAATCGATGCCTTGCGGAATGACACCGATACCGCTGGTGTTAATGAAGATTTTATCCACCGCGCCTTTTTGCACCACTTTGGTATCGCCCGTCACCACTTGCACACCGGCAGCTTGGCACGCTTCTGCCATAGCTTGAATGATGTCTTTGAGTTCGGCTAAGGGCAAGCCTTCTTCTAAAATAAAACCGCAAGAGAGATATTTCGGCACGGCGCCACACACCGCCACATCATTTAACGTGCCGCACACAGCAAGTTTGCCGATATTGCCACCGGGAAAGAAAATCGGGTCGATAACGAAACTGTCGGTACTAAAAGAAAGCTGTTCCCCTTGCGCCATGAGTTCGGCTAAGGGCAAGCGGGCTTGGTCTTCCCCTTGTGCAAGAATGGGATTATCAAAGGCTTCGACGAAATAGTCCTGAATAAGTTTTTGCATAGCACCGCCGCCGTTACCGTGCGCCATGGTGATGAAATCTGTCATTATTCTCTCCGATATTGATAGTAGGCGGCGCACGCCCCTTCTGAGGACACCATTAAAGCGCCATAGGCATTGTCCGGGTTACATTGCGTGCCAAATAACGGGCAATCTGAAGGTTTACATTTGCCGGTGAGCACGTCGCCGCAACGAGAATTCGGGTCATCTGCCACTTGTTGCGGTTGGCTGTGGAAATACACTTCTGCATCAAAGCGTTTATAAGCGTCGGTCAGTTCTACACCCGACTCTTCAATTTCACCCAAGCCACGCCATTCGCTGGATTTTTTCAGTTGGAACACTTCGCGCATGGCTTGTTGCGCCAGCAAGTTACCTTCGGAATGCACGATACGTTTATATTGATTTTCAATTTCGCAACGTCCGTCCACAAATTGCTGCACCAACATCACGATGGCTTGCAAAATATCTAACGGCTCAAAGCCCGTGATAACAAAAGGTTTGTGATATTTATCCACGATGGATTGATAAGGCGATGTGCCGATCACCATGCTCACATGCCCCGGCGCAAGGAAGCCGTCAATTTTCACATAATCTTGTGAAAGCAAACTGTGTAGCGTCGGAATGATGGTAATGTTTTGGCACACCACCCAGAAATTCTGAATATTTAGCTTATTCGCCTGTTGCAAAGTCACCGCAGCGCTCGGCATGGTGGTTTCAAAACCAAGAGAAAAGAACACCACTTTTTTGTCAGGATTGTTCACTGCGATATTCATCGCATCTAACGGTGAATACACGATCCGCACGTCAGCACCTTTTGCTTTGGCTTCCAACAAGGAACCACGGCGCCCTTTCACCCGCATAGCATCGCCAAAAGTGCAGAAAATGACATCCGGTTTCTGCGCAATTTCAATGCACACATCAATGCGCCCCATCGGCAAGACACATACAGGGCAACCGGGGCCATGGATAAATTCAATGCTCTTCGGTAACAGACGATCTAAACCGAATTTAAAAATGGTATGCGTATGCCCGCCGCAAACTTCCATTAAATAGAGCGGATTTTCCGCCGTATATTGCGGCAATTTCGCCATTAATTCATTCAGGCAATTGACTAAACTTTTGGCTAATTTCGGATCACGAAACTCATCAATAAACTGCATTTTGTTCCACAATCCTTATTGTGCCTGTAACCAATCCAACCAGGCTTTTAAGCCTTCGCCGGTGGTCGCGGAAAGTTGAATCACTTCAATTTGCGGGTTCACTTGTTTGGCGTAAGCAATACATTTTTCCACATCAAAATTAAGGTATGGCAATAAATCGACTTTATTTAAAATCATTAACTTAGATGCCGCAAACATGTGCGGGTATTTCAGCGGTTTGTCTTCACCTTCAGTCACGGACAAAATCACCACTTTGGCTTTTTCACCCAAATCAAATTCAGACGGACAAACCAGATTACCCACGTTTTCAATAAACAGTAGGCTGTCTTGTTTTGGTTCAAGTTTGAACAAGGCATCATTGATCATTTGTGCATCTAAATGGCAGCCCTTGCCGGTGTTGACTTGAATGGCGGCGACGCCGGTAGCACGAATACGATCCGCATCATTTTCCGTTTGTTGATCCCCTTCGATCACATAACAAGTGCGGTCATTTTTCAGCGCATTTAACGTCGTGGTGAGCAAGGTGGTTTTACCGGAACCCGGGCTGGACACCAAATTCAGTGCAAGAATATGTTGTTGCTGGAAAAGAAAGCGGTTGTGCGCCGCGATTTGATTATTTTTACCTAACACGTCCTGTTCCACTTTCAACAGGCGTTTTTGTGTTTCATTGGCTTCAGAAGCCGATTCTACCGAGTGAAATTTGAAGTGAGAAAAGTTCGGATTTTTGACCGCACTTTGTGTGCCGTCATGGTCATGATGAGAATGAGCTACCTCACCGATTCTGACTTGTTCCGGATGTCCACAACCACAAGTTGTACACATAATATTGCCCCTTTACTATCTGGTTACAAAAAACCTCGCTAGGGTAGCACAACCTTTGATTTTTCGGGTTGATTGAGATCATAAAGTCAGAACATCATCGGCCAATTCAGCAGTAAATCCTTGATGATGAGACGCCACCAACATAGGCAGCGACAGCTCACGCAAAAGTGCGGTCAATTTTTCTGTATTTTTACGATCCAATCCATTCGTCGGCTCGTCTAACAATAACATTTTCGGTTGCATCGCTAACACGCCTGCCAACGCAGTAAAATTCTTTTCCCCACCGGACAGCGTATGTACGGTGCGATCCTGCAAATGAGCAATACCTAAGCGTTCCAGTTGCTGCAAAGCAACAGCATACGCCTGCTGGCGTGATAAACCTTGATTTAACGGTCCAAAAGCAACATCATCCAGCACGCTGGGGCCAAAAAGTTGATCATCGGCGTGCTGAAAACAAAGCCCTACAGTGCCACGAAAAGGTGCAAAATCTTTTTCTTCCCGACATAACTGCCCAAAGAGGCGAATATCGCCCCGAGTGATAGGCACAAAACCTAACAAAGCAAGTAATAAGGTAGTTTTGCCTGTGCCGATTTCGCCCTGCACAAAAAAGCGCTGACCTGCTTCAATTTGAAAAGACAGATTGTCGATAATCTGCCGTTCTCCTCGTTTAATTTGCAATCCATTGACTTGTAAAACCGTCATTTTTCCCCACTTGATGTTGTCTGCTCACCAAATTTTGTTTGCTCACCTAATTTTATCTGCTCACTAAAGCGAAAACCACGACATTTGAACGCGATTTGTGCCGTCTCGGCTTTGAGTAAGGCATGCACCAGTAAAAGCGCGACCCGTTGTGCCGTGACATATAAAGTACGTCGATTACACCCCGCATGATAACCCCGTGCACGCATCGCCAAATCCATTTTCTGTCGTAATTCGCCTAACAAAGCGATATAACGCACCGTGAGGACAAAAAGCCAAATGAATTTGGGTGGCAAGGGCAATTTCCCGATGGCCTGTACCAATACTGCATCATTCATTTTCCATAACAGTAGCCATAAAGAAAACAGCAAGAGGTTCATGCGTAAGCTAATTAGCAGCGCCGTTTCCATACCCTCGGGATTAAGTTCAACACCATCAGCGCCGATACGCCAACTTAAGGTTGCCCAAAGCAATAAAGTAAAAATGTTGAATACCAGCCAACGTTTTAGATAAGAAAAATAAGGATCACGATGACGATAAATTAAGATCACCAACAAGATTAAGGCGATGCCGTTTAACCATAGCAACAAAGAAGGTTGAGATAAGGCACTGATCACCAAGCCCCAAAGGAATAGGTAAATCAGGCGCAAGTGAGGTGCAAAAAAGTGCGGTGGAAAAAAACGCTGAAAAACGGGGCTCATTGTGTGCACCGTTTGGTATCGTCAACGTTCAGTGACATGCCAATAGATTGTAATGCACTCGGGTACATTTTGCTGAGGAGAGAAATCACGCCGTAGCTGATAATGCCGTCCAACACGAATACCGGTAAATGTGACAACAGCAATAAGGCGATTAAATCCTGATAATGTTTGCCGCCATCTAACGCTAAAACGAGAGAGGCTAATGCACCGGCGCCACCGACACCAATAATGCCTGCGCCCAAGCCAGCAAACATTTTTGCCACGGGTCCCATGCCCGGCTTTAAATAACCACACAATAAATAATGCGCCGCGACCGCCGGCAATGCCATGACACATAAATTCACGCCTAACACGGCAAAACCACCAAAGGAAAAGAATAGCACTTGCAACAACAACGCAATAAGAAAAGCCGGGAAGACTGCCCAGCCAAGAAATAAACCCGCCATGCCATTTAAAATCAAGTGAACGCTTCCGATACCTACGGGCACGTGAATGGTGCCGGCAACAAAAAATGCCGCAGCAAACAACGCCGTTAGAGGCAAACGTTCACTCTCTAAACGACGTAATCCGACAGCAACACCGACTCCCGCCAAAGCAACGCCCGCTAATAACACCGGCGTATGCAATACGCCTTCCGACAAATGCATGATTAACGTCCTTTTCTTAATTTGCGGGCGCTTAACCAAGCGGCAATGCCCGCAATGCCGACGATGTAACCAATGCCACCTAAAATATCATGCAGGTAAATTTTGTCGCGTAACTGCGCAATATCCTCCCGCAAAAGTAACAGGCTTTCATCGCTTGCTTGCGTTGGCGTGTTTGGTGTCGCGGTGATGCGATCCGCCACCACTGCCGCACGATGTCCTTCTTCCCCTTCGACCACCACTTTCAAGGCGACTTTCGGTTCGACCACTAACGGAAAATGAAAATAACCACGGTTGTCAGTTTTCCCCGTTATCAATGGCTGATTTTCCCCATGGCGTAAAACTTCCACATAGGTTTCCGCGGCGGGGGTCATATCGGAATAATAGGATTTTCCCGTGACAGTTTGCCCATCATACTGGGCGAACACATAAAGCGCATGCGCCAATGCATGAGGAGCAGACAATAACAAGGGGAAAAGTGCGGTCAGAATACGCAACGTTTTTTTCATGCGATTACTCGGCATCAAAGGTCAACATATATTCAATAGAGCGGCTATCGTAATCCGGATTGCCTTTGACGTTTTCCTCAAATTCAGCCCAGACTTTGTTGTAACCTGCCTGCGGAGTAAATTCAGCAATGCCTTTGTCGTTGGTTAAATTGAACGGCGCATCTTCACCCAATCCCACTTTAATGTCTTTCACCGGTTTGCCTTTATGTAACACTAAAATTTGCAATGGTTTTCCGGCCTTGGGTTGTGCTTGTGGCACCAATTCATACTCCATACCATGCGCTTTCATCGCTTGCTCGTCCCACTGTAATACGGCTTTTCCGAATTTCACCGGATTCACAGAAAGTTCGGCTGTCGGTTCTTGTTTTTTCGTTTTTTCTACATATTTGCCGCTTGGCAATTTAGACCAAACACCGTTATCAAAACGAATAAACACTTGTGAGGCGTTCTCCGCATTAAGATACGCCTCGCCTTCTTTAAATTGGTAGGTTGCGTTAGTAATATTGCCTTTACTATCCAGCAATTTAACCGCTTTCAATTTTTGTTCAGGATAAGCTTCTGTCTGTTCATGGCCGAATTTCACCACATATTGTCCGGCGGCATTGGCATCATTAATAGGCTCCAACCAAACGTTATGGGCGTTAGCAAGGGATGTAGCGAAAAGTGCGGTCAAAATGACACTTGTTTTTAGAAATCTCATTTGATGTCTCCTTTTATCGTTGAGTTTTGCTCATGATAAAATATGAAGTAACTCTAGAATCAAGTGTTTTTTAGAAAAACAGACGAAAAATGAGAGAGATAGGTAAGAAAATATTGTCCGCGTACGATAGACACCGCACGCGGAAAGAAAGGATTAATTCAATTCTGCCAACATGGCAACGATCATGTCAGAAGATTGTTTCGCCGCCAACGGAAGGAATTCTTCAAAGGACATATTCGCTTTGCCATCCCCTGCATCAGAAATCGCGCGAACCACCACAAAAGGCACATTAAACGCGTGACAAACTTGCGCAATCGCGGTGGCTTCCATTTCCACGGCAATCACCTTCGGGAAATCCTGCTTAATTTGTGCCAACCGTTCACCACCTTGAATAAAACTGTCGCCGGAACAAATTAACCCGCGTTTCACGTGTTGTCCTAATTGGGTTGCAACGCGATCTACCAACTCAACAAGTTTTGTATCAGACACAAACGTGACCGGGCACGCCGGTAATTGCCCTTTGGCATAACCGAAAGCCGTCACATCCGCATCGTGATATTGCGTTTCGGTGGACACAATCACATCACCGATGTTCAAACCTTCCGCCACGCCACCGGCAGAACCGGTATTAATCACAAGATCCGGCTGAGTTAATTGCAATAACGCCGTTGTTCCCATGGCGGCGGCAACTTTGCCGATACCGGATTGCAATAAGGCCACTTGTTTACCGTGAATCGTACCTTCATAAATCGTGCCGGACGCCAATTTTGTCACGATCTTATCCTTCATTAAATTGACTAAAATTTCTACTTCTTGCGCCATCGCGCCAACAATACCGATTTTCATAACTATCCTTTGTACTTATTTGCTATTGTTTTTTGTTAATTAAAAAATCTAATACCGCGAGGGCATAATCGTCGTTATATAAGGTGCTGGCGGTCAACACATATTTGCCGTCAATAATGACATAAGGAAACGTAAACACACCGTAATCTTCTGTCAGACGTACTGCCTCATCCACCTGTTGTTTAATTTGCTCTGAAGAATAGGTTTGTAAAAAACGGTTGCGTTCAATGCCTTGTCGCCCAAGCCACGCCAACAGATTATCCATTTGTGAGAGTTTCGTATATTGGCTTTTTTCAGCGGTTTCAAACAACAAGGCGGAAGACAAGTTATCGGCATTTAACGCTTGCAAACTATAAAAAACCGTCGCAGAAAAACGCGTTTTCGCGGTTGCTACCGGATATTCGGTTAATACCACGCGATCGCGGTTAATTTGACTATAAAGTTCAAGAATGTCTTGTGCAGAAGAGCAAACACGACAATCGTAATCAAAAAAGAATTGAATCGGAATGCGATGATCTTTTCGAGGCGGCAGCGTGATCGGTTCTTGGTAAGAAAAATAGTCTTTGCCTTCTTCAAACAGGCGGCTGGCTTCATCTACTGCAGGCAGATGAGACACGCTTTCTTGCGCAACGGCAAATCCGCTGATAAAGAATAAAACGATGAGTAATCTAAGCCTTGACATCATGTGCCTAACTTTCCAAGGGTTCAATATAATCCACCAACAGCTGAACATCGCGATTGCCACGAAACTCATTAATGTCGAGTTTATAGACGAATCTTGCCGTTTTTACAGATAAATCAGGGTAATAGCGTGTATCTACGTTAAAGGCGATCGCATCCAACAACGGTCCGCCCAGTTTGGGTTCCACCATCATTTTCAAGTGTTTTTCGCCCACTAAGCGTTGTTGCAGAACTTTAAATTCACCGTCGAACATCGGTTCAGGGAATGCCTGTCCCCAAGGCCCGCCTTGACGCAGCGTTTCTGCCGTCGCCAAGTTTAACAAATTCGCATTTAATTCACCGTCAGTCCAAATCGTGCCTTGTAATTGGTCTTCCGCCAATAATTCGCTGACCGTCTGGTTAAAAATCTGGCGAAAATCGTCAAAGCGGCTTTCCTGAATACTCAATCCTGCCGCCATGGCATGCCCACCAAATTTCAGAATTAAATCAGGGTGCTGTGAATAAATCCGTTCCAACACATCGCGAATATGTAACCCGGGGATGGAACGCGCAGACCCTTTCAAAATGCCTGCTTGATCTTGAGCAAACGCAATTACCGGGCGATGAAACTGCTCTTTAATCCGTGAAGCGAGAATCCCAAGCACGCCTTGGTGCCAATCCGATTGATACAACACAATAGAATGGGGAATGTCTGTTTCAAGTGCGGTGGCATTTGCAAATAAATTTTGGCAGATCGTTAAAGCTTCTAACTTCATGCCTTGCTCAATTTCTTTGCGCGCTTGATTTAACCCATCCAACTCCAATGCCAACGCACGAGCCGTTTCCATATTTTCGGCTAACAAAAGCTCCACGCCCACGGACATATTATCCAGCCGTCCCGCCGCATTTAAACGCGGGCCAATGGAAAAGCCTAAATCCGCCGCCACGAAACGGGTCACGTCCCGCTTCGCCACTTCCGCCAAGGCACGAATACCGCAACGACAACGTTCGGCGCGAATACGGGCAATGCCTTGATAAACTAAAATACGATTATTTTGATCTAACGGCACCACATCGGAGACTGTACCTAACGCCACCAAATCTAACAATTCCGTGAAATTAGGCTGATTTTTGGCATCAAATAGACCAAGTTCTCGGAATTTCGCCCGCAAGGCAAGCATAAGATAAAAAGTAACGCCCACACCCGCCAGATGTTTGGAGGGAAAACCGCAATGCGCCAAATTCGGATTCACAATGGCATCGGCATTCGGTAACGTTTCCGGTGGCAAGTGGTGATCGGTCACGATCACTTTCACCCCCTGTGCCTTTAAAAAGGCGACGCCCTCATGGGAAGAAACACCGTTATCCACGGTCATTAACAACTCAACGCCTAAAGCCAAAGCCTCTTGTGCCACGGCAACACTAAGCCCATAACCTTGCTCAAAGCGGTTCGGCACTAAATAGGTGACATTGGCAAAGCCCAACTGACGTAATGCGAGTACAGCCAATGCGGTACTGGTTGCGCCGTCGGCATCGAAATCGCCCACAATGACGATTTTCTGTTGTTTTTGATAAGCTTCAAAGAGGTGTTCTACCGCGACATCCATGCCCGACATAAGGTTCGGATGGAGCATGGCATTTAAAGTGCGGTCTAATTGGTTGGCGTTTTTAATATGGCGTGAACGATAAAGACGATCCAACAAGGGATCGTCACAGAGTTTATCGCCTGCCGGCACATCGCGGCGTAAGATACGTTTTTGCACAAGGAAACCTAGATTAGCCTTCTAACTCGGCTAATAATTCACGTGGTTTTAAATAGCCGCCGATAATTTCCCCTTTAGAGGTAACAATGGTCGGAGTGCCATTCACGCCAAATTGAATGCCAAGATTATAGTGTTTTTTGACAATATTCGGTGTTTTCAATTCTTTTGGTAAATTGCCGTTTTCTGCTTCATTTAGCGCAAATGCCGGATCTTTCGCGGTGAAAATCGCTTCCATTTGGCTGGCTGTTTTGCTGTCTGTGCCACCGCGAGGGAAGGCAAGATAGCGAATGGTAATGCCTAAATCGTTATATTCTTTGATTTGTTGATGTAATAAATGGCAGTAATGGCAAGTGATATCCATGAAAACGGTGACAACGTGTTTTTCATTTTTCGCCGGATAGACAATCATTTCGCTGGTTAAGGCGTTTAATTTGTCCATTAATACATTGTTGGAAATATTGCTAATGCCTTTATCGCTCAATTTATAAATATTCCCTTGCAGTAAATAGTCTCCGCCTTCTTCAGCATAAAAAACGCCTTGATCGCTAATTACAGTGCGTAATCCTTTAATCGGAGAGGATTGAATTTCAATGTCTTTTACGCCCAATTTTTCCAACTTACTTTTTAATGCAGCATCATCTGCCATAGCACCTGCAGACATTGCCAAAAGGGAAAGTGCGGTTATTATTTTTTTCATTTTTTGTTCCTAAATTGTGAAATAGTGAAAAGAAGTGCGAATTATAAAAGCAATTGGCAGCTTATGCAAAAGCCCGATTCAATTTTCATGATGAACCTTTTTTCGCCCTACCAAATCCCCGCAAAATCCCTTATAATTTCGCACTTAATTTAGTCTTTAAACACAGTTAATCATCATGTTTGAAATCAATCCTATCAAAAATAAAATCGCCGATTTAACCGACCGCACTTCGGTGCTTCGGGGGTATCTTTGACTTCGACGCCAAAACCGAGCGTTTAGAAGAAGTCAACGCCGAATTGGAACAGCCTGATGTATGGAACGACGCAGACAAAGCGCAAGCACTCGGCAAAGAGCGCGTTTCTTTAGAACAGGTAGTTAACACCATTAAAAATTTAGAGCAAGGCTTGGAAGATGTAGACGGTTTGTTGGAACTTGCCGTGGAAGCGGAAGACGAAGACACCTTCAACGAAGCTGTTGCCGAATTAGACGAACTGGAACAACAACTCGCCAAACTGGAATTCCGCCGTATGTTCAGCGGTGAACATGATGCCTGCGATTGTTATGTGGACTTGCAAGCAGGATCCGGAGGCACCGAAGCGCAAGACTGGACGGAAATGTTACTTCGTATGTATTTGCGCTGGGCGGAAAGCAAAGGGTTCAAAACCGAATTGATGGAAGTCTCCGACGGCGATGTAGCGGGCGTTAAATCGGCGACGATTCGTGTTAGCGGCGAATATGCCTTCGGCTGGCTACGTACAGAAACCGGTATTCACCGTTTGGTGCGTAAAAGCCCGTTTGACTCTAATAACCGTCGTCATACCTCTTTCAGTGCGGCTTTCGTCTATCCTGAAATTGACGATGATATTGATATCGAAATCAATCCTGCCGATTTGCGTATCGATGTGTATCGTGCCTCCGGCGCCGGCGGTCAGCACGTGAACAAAACCGAAAGTGCGGTGCGAATTACCCATATGCCAAGCGGCATTGTGGTGCAATGTCAGAACGATCGTTCCCAACACAAGAACAAAGATCAGGCAATGAAACAACTGAAAGCGAAGTTGTACGAATTGGAATTGCAAAAGAAAAATGCCGACAAACAAGCCATGGAAGACAACAAATCCGACATCGGCTGGGGCAGCCAAATTCGTTCTTATGTGTTAGATGATTCCCGTATTAAAGATTTACGTACCGGTGTAGAGAACCGCAATACACAAGCCGTATTAGACGGTGATTTGGATCGGTTTATTGAAGCCAGTCTCAAGGCCGGACTGTAAAAGTGCGGTCGTTTTTAAACACGTTTTTTAAAATTAAAGGTAAACAAAAATGTCAGAACAAGAAGTGAAAGAATTAGATTTAAACGGCGAAATGTTAGTCCGTCGTGAAAAATTAGCCGCCTTACGCGCGAAAGGTAATGCGTTTCCAAACCAATTCCGTCGTGACGCACTCGCTCAAGATTTGCATGATAAATATGATGCGGAAGAAGGTGAAGCATTAAAAGAACAACATATTGAAGTGGCGGTTGCGGGTCGTATCATGACGCGTCGTGCCATGGGGAAAGCCACGTTTATCACCCTCCAAGATATGACCGGCAAAATCCAGCTTTATGTGGCGCGCGACAATCTACCTGAGGGCGTGTATGGCGATGATGTCGGTCACTGGGATTTAGGCGACATCGTGGGCGTAAAAGGCACATTATTCAAAACCAAAACCAACGAACTCACCGTTAAAGCCACCGAAGTACAATTGCTGACCAAAGCATTGCGTCCGTTACCGGATAAATTCCATGGTTTAACTGACCAAGAAGTGCGCTACCGTCAACGTTACTTGGATTTAATTTCTAACGAAGAATCCCGCCGCACATTTATCATTCGTTCAAAAGTGGTTGCAGGCATTCGTGACTACTTCATTTCCAAGGGATTTATGGAAGTGGAAACACCGATGTTACAAGTCATCCCGGGCGGTGCTTCAGCACGTCCTTTCGTGACTCACCACAACGCATTAGACGTAGATATGTATTTGCGTATTGCCCCTGAGCTTTACTTAAAACGTTTAGTGGTCGGCGGTTTTGAGCGCGTATTTGAATTAAACCGTAACTTCCGTAACGAAGGTGTTTCCGTTCGTCACAATCCGGAATTTACCATGCTTGAATACTACCAAGCCTATGCCGACTACCATGATTTAATGGATAACACCGAAGAATTGTTACGCAAACTTGCTATTGACATTTTAGGGACAACTATCGTGAAATACGGTGAGTACGAATTTGACTTCGGCAAACCATTCGAGCGTATTACCTTACACGACGCCACCCTTAAATACGGGGCAGACAAAGGTATCGTCAAAGAGGATTTATACGATATTGATCGCGCGAAAGCGGTTGCCGCTCGCTTAGGCATCGAAGTCCAAAAATCTTGGGGCTTAGGCAGCATTGTCAACGCGATTTTTGAAGAAGTGGCAGAACATCATTTAATTCAACCGACTTTCTTAATGGCACACCCGGCAGAAATTTCACCATTAGCGCGTCGTAACGATGAAAATCCGGAAGTCACCGATCGTTTTGAACTCTTCATCGGCGGACGTGAAATCGGTAACGGTTTCTCCGAGCTTAACGATGCGGAAGACCAAAATGAACGCTTTGACGCCCAAGTGGCCGCTAAAGAAGCCGGTGATGACGAAGCGATGTTTAAAGACGAAGATTTCGTTGTCGCCCTTGAACACGGTTTACCACCAACAGCCGGTGAAGGATTGGGTATCGACCGTCTCGCCATGCTTTACGCTAATGCGCCATCTATCCGCGATGTGATTTTATTCCCGGCGATGCGTCAAAAATAATGGCATGAAGTAAAACGGAAAAATTAACGGATTTCGGTGTGATATCGAAATCCGTTTTTTTATGAGCATTAATCGATATTTATAATGGCAACTCGGTGGTGGATTTTACTGTTTTTAAGGCGACTTCAGATTTGAGGGTTTTGATGCCAATATTTTTAGTGAGATAGGTATTTTTGATGCTATTGAATTGATCTAAATCGGCAACGCACATTTTGAGTAAAAAATCATAGCTCCCTGCCATTAAGTGGCATTCCAAAACTTGCGGAATTAATTTTACCTCAAAAATGAACCGCTCTTTGAGTTCTGAATCTTCTTCAAAAAAAGTGCCTTGAACGTAAACGATTAAATGACAATTGACTTTCTTGGGGTTTAATAACGCCACATAGCTATCAATTACGCCATTTTCTTCAAGATTATTGACTCGGCGTAAACACGCTGAATTTGATAGCCCGATTTCATTGGCAAGTTCATTATTTTGTAAGCGTCCGTTGCGTTGTAAAGCTTTTAAAATGCGCGTATCAATGTTATCGAATAATTTCTTCAACATAAAAAAAATCCTTTTTTAGAAAAGAAACAGCGACCGCATTATAACAAGGCCACCTATGAAAAACTGTGACATAGGTGGCCTTTATGAAATTTATACTTTTAAACGCTATACAAGGAAACTTGAACAACCAGTAGGATTGCCCCGATGACCAATAAGCAACCAATCATCGGCATCACAAATTTCACCCATTTATTAAATGGAATGTGTAACATTTGTAATGTCACCAACACCAAACCGGTCGGTGCCAAGAACAACATGGCGTATTGACCCCAGTTATAGGCAGAAACCACGATGTCACGCGGAATACCCACTGCGTCCGCAAGCGGCGCCATAATTGGCATGGAAAGCACAGCCAAACCGGAAGAAGATGGCACGATAAGACCTAAGAAGATGAAGACCACTAATTGACCAAGAATAAAGACGCTACCCGGCATACCACTTACAAGGTTAGACATGTAATCCAAAATGGTGTCGGAAATCATGCCTTGTTCAAGCACTAAGTTTACACCACGTGCCAAACCGATAATCAAGGATACACCGACCAATTCGGAAGCCCCTTCGGTAAAGGATTCCACGATGTCTTTTTCTTTCAAGCCACTGATAAACATGATGATAATCGTGATGGACAAGAAAGAAGCAGCCATTTGTGGGAACCACCAACCGCCAGCCATTACCCCCCAAATCATGATTGGGAAAGCAATACAGAAGAGGATTAAGATAAGTTTTCTTCTTAAGGTAAATTCAAGCACGGTATTTGGGTCAAAGTTTTTCATATAACGATGATAAAACTCTTCTCTATCTTCATAAGTATAGGAAAAACTCGGATCCGCTTTTACTTTCTTACCATACCAATATAAGTAAGAAATCACGCAAGTTGCCCCTAACAAGAGACCAATGGCACGGAATCCAATCCCTTCGGTAAATTGAATACCGGCCGCATTAGACGCAATAACCACTGAGAATGGATTAATTGTGGAAAACGCTGTCCCCATGGAGGAAGCCAAGAAGATTGCACCAACACAGATGATTGCATCATACCCCAGCGCCAAAAATACCGGTACCAAGATAGGGTAAAACGCAACGGCTTCTTCTTCGATACCGCAAGTTGTACCGCCTAACACCATCAACACGGAAACACTAAATACAATCATAAATTCATTGCCTTTCGTGCGCCGTGCCAACGCCATGAGCCCTGCGTTAAATGAGCCCGTTCTGTTAATCACACCGATCATACCGCCCAACACGAAGATGAACACCATGACATCCACCGCTTCGATGGTTCCTTCTACCATGCTGATAGGGATATCTTTGATACCTTTGTAATGTTGTTCAATACGTTGATAAGTGCCCGGAATGGCAATCGGTTTTTTGATCACCCCTTCGGTGAAATTGGACAGTTTAATTTTAATATTAAGATTATTGAGGGTTTCTTCCGTTGCAGGGTAGGTTTTATCTTGTTCCCCATAGGTTTTAACCACAAAGACCTTGTCGGTCGTATTATAGGTCAACTTAGAATAGGAACCGGAGGGAATAACCCAGGTCAATCCCACGGCAAGAATTAAAATAAAGAATAAAATCGTGAATGCGGATGGGAAATTAAAGACCTTTTTTTTATTAGACGCTTCCATAGCAGACTCCTTGTCAATGACAGCGGCGGATCGGCATAATTATTTTTATTCATTATGCCGACCGCACTTTCTCCTTTGAACAGCTAAAATACTCAAAGCACTTTGATTATTATGAATAATAGGAAATGGCTTTCGCATTATTCGTGATGCGTGTACCGGCTTTGCCTTTCACAATATCGACGATGTCAGAAAGTGAACCGATGACGGCGTCTTTGCCGGTATTGCGTGCGAAATTCACGGCAGCCTGTACTTTCGGTCCCATAGAACCGGCAGCAAAGCCCATTTTTTCAATTTCATCCGGAGGTGCTAGTGCGATAGCTTTTTGCGTTGGTTTGCCCCAATCCACAAAGGTGGCAGACACATCCGTTGCAATGATGAATAAATCGGCGTCCAAATTTTCGGCTAATAGCGCTGAACACAAATCTTTATCGATAACGGCTTCCACACCGCGTAGATTGTGTTGCTCATCGTAGTAAGTTGGAATGCCACCGCCCCCGGCACAAATCACGATGCTGCCTTTTTCTAACAACCATTTCACCGGTTTGATTTCAAAAATGCGTTTTGGCAACGGACTTGGCACCACTCGGCGGTATTTATCACCGTCTTGTGCAATGCTCCAGTTTTTCTCTTTCGCCAAACGTTCCGCCTCTTCTTTGGAATAGACCGGACCGATAGGCTTGGTCGGATTTTTAAAGGCCGGGTCGTTAATATCCACTTCCACTTGTGAAAGTAATGTGGCGAACGGCACTTCAAACGGCACGAGATTTCCTAATTCTTGTTGAATCATATAACCAATCATGCCTACGGATTCTGCGCCTAACACATCTAACGGATAGGTCGGCACTTCTTTATAAGCAGCCCCTTGCAGCGCCAATAAACCCACTTGCGGACCGTTACCATGTGCAATAACTAATTCATTGTTCGGATAAATCTTCGCAATTTGTTCACAAGCGATACGCACGTTTAATCGCTGATTTTCCGCAGTCAGCGGCTCGCCGCGGCGCAATAGGGCATTTCCGCCCAAGGCAATAACAATTCTCATACGCCACCTCTTAAATTAAGCTGGAATAAAGGACGGCTTTAATGGTATGCATGCGGTTTTCCGCTTGCTCAAAGGCCACATTCATTGGCGATTCAAAGACATCTTCGGTCACTTCAATACCATTAGCTAATTCAGGATATTTTTCAGCAATTTGGCGACCCACTTTGGTTTCGCTGTTGTGGAATGCCGGTAAGCAGTGCATGAATTTCACACGCGGATTGCCGGTGCGTTTCATCAATTCAGGGGTGACTTGATACGGTAATAATAATTTAATGCGTTCGCCCCAGGTTTCTAATGGTTCACCCATGGAAACCCATACGTCAGTATGTACGAAATCAACGTCTTTCACTGCTTTATCGATATCATCGGTCACCGTAATGCGTGCGCCACTTTGTTTTGCAAATTTTTCACACATATCCACTAATTCTGCATCCGGTAATAGGGCTTTTGGTCCGCAAATACGTACATCCATACCCAATTTGGCACCGATTAATAACAAGGAGTTACCCATATTGTTGCGCGCATCACCGATGTAAACATATTTGATTTCACTTAATGGCTTATCGCAATTTTCAATCATGGTTAACACGTCCGCCAACATTTGTGTTGGGTGAAATTCGTCAGTTAAACCGTTGAACACCGGCACACCGGCATATTCTGCTAATTCATCCACAATTTCTTGTTTGAAACCACGATACTCAATAGCATCGTACATTCTGCCTAATACGCGGGCAGTGTCTTTCATACTTTCTTTGTGGCCAATTTGAGATGAGTTTGGATCGATGTAAGTGACTTGGGCGCCTTGGTCATAAGCAGCGACTTCAAAAGCGCAACGGGTGCGGGTAGAGGTTTTTTCAAAAATTAGCGCAATGTTTTTGCCTTTTAATTTTTGTTGTTCGGTACCAGCATATTTTGCTCTTTTTAAGTCTCGGGATAGATCTAATAAATATTTGATTTCACGTTCTGAGTGATTAACAAGACTTAATAAGTGTCTGTTTTTAAGATTGAAAGCCATAATAATCTCCTTGATTTTTGTTTATTGACTTAATCCGAATAGCCAAGCTATTCACAAACGATTTATTCGACATACAACTTACTTCCTTGCGAACGTCTTCATTTTAAAAGAAAGGCAAGTGAATATCGTGTCGAATTTCGGCTCGTAATGTAAAGATTTTGAACAAATTTCTCATAACAGACGTTTTATTAACATAAAATTCGAACGAAGAAATCGTTATGTGAAAAAATGTGATCTCATCGCTTAACATTTCTCACTGCCTGAACATGATGCAACCTTGAGGCTTGATTTGACTATTGATTTGCTGCCTGATTTCCTCCATTATTTCACGCCAATTTAATCCGAAGCCGTTTTACCACATGGCGGCAGGGCGTTTCCGCCAACGGATCAAAGAAGAAATGCCAAAAGACATGAAGGAAAACCCATAAAAATGTCCCAACATCAACCGCACTTTTACCGTGGCCGCTTCGCCGTTGCCCCGATGCTCGATTGGACAACGCGCCATTGCCGTTATTTCCACCGCCAATTTTCCCGTCACGCCTTGCTTTATACGGAAATGGTGACCACACAAGCCATCATTCACGCCAAATATGATCATCTTGATTTTGATGTGGCAGAAAACCCGGTGGCGTTACAACTGGGCGGTAGCGATCCGAAACAACTTCAACATTGCGCGCAATTAGCGCAACAGCGCGGCTACCAAGAAATCAATCTGAATGTGGGTTGCCCATCCGATCGTGTACAAAACGGTATGTTCGGTGCGTGTTTAATGGCAAACGCGGAACTGGTTGCAGAGTGCGTGCAACAAATGCAAAGTGCGGTGCACATTCCTGTCACCGTAAAAACCCGCATTGGCATTGATGATTTTGACAGCTATGATTTTCTCTGTGATTTTGTCCAAAAAGTGCACCAAGCCGGCTGTCAGGAATTTATCGTGCATGCCCGTAAAGCCTGGTTATCCGGTTTAAGCCCGAAACAAAATCGTGAAATTCCGCCGCTAAATTACGAACGTGTGTATCAACTAAAACAGGATTTCTCCCATTTGCTCATCAGCATCAACGGTGGCATTAAAACCCTTGAAGAAATGCAACAGCACTTGAAGTATGTAGATGGTGTCATGGTGGGACGCGAAGCTTATCAAAATCCCGCTTTGCTCGGTCATATCGATCGCGCACTGTTTGATACCGATGCCCCGATTATCACCCCACGCCAAGCGGTGGAAAACATGTTTCCGTACATCGAACAGCAACTCAGCCAAGGCGTCTATCTGAATCATATTGTGCGCCACATGCTCGGCGCTTTCCAAAACTGCAAAGGCGCACGCCAATGGCGTCGTTATTTAAGCGAAAATGCCTATAAAGCCGGCGCCGGCATTGACGTGGTAGAAACCGCATTAGGGTTTGTGGAAGAGTAAAAGTGCGGTGGGTTTGAAAAACACTTATCAACCCCACCGCACTTTAAGCGTAAATCATACCGCCACGTTAATTCACCCAATACGCTGCCACACCAATCACTAACGCAAAAATGAGCAACCAAATCAACTGCAATCGCGCACTTTTGCGGTTGACTTCCTGATTGTGCAAACGGCGTTTTTCCAACATGGCTTTATAGCGTTCCAAATCTTCCGCTTGAAAAGAAAAGCCACAATTCGGGCAATGTGTTGCGCTCTCACTGACTTTTTTACGACATTCGGGGCATCGTTGTAACATAATTCACCTTTAATACATCTGTTTTTTGTAATGTAACGGTAATGGCAAAAAACACAAGAGGGGAAGGGGGAGCTTTCATGTTAAATGAGCCAATGTTGCCAATATAAATTGGCTGATTACTGTGTTTTTATACAGATTTTTTATTGGAAATCCCCCCTGTTTGCGCTACACTAGCGACAATTTTTTTTAAGATATTGCCGTTTTATGCAAACTCCATTTTTTCACATCGAAATTCCAACCCAAGCACAAGATCATAAAATTTTAGCCAATATTCTGCCCGGTGCGGATAGCCTTGCCGTGAGTGAAATTGCGGCGCAGTTTAACGGGCTAACCGTCGTGGTGACGAATGACACCCGAAGTGCGGTGCGTTTAGAAAAAGAATTAGCGCAACTGAGCCCGCTTAATGTTACCTTTTTCCCCGATTGGGAAACCTTGCCTTACGACAGTTTTTCGCCTCATCAAGATATTATTTCTGCGCGCTTGAGTGCCTTATTTCATTTACAGCAACGCAAGCAAGGCATTTTCATTTTGCCGATTGCCACCTTAATGCAACGGGTTTGCCCGCCCTCTTATTTACAACATCGGGTGTTACTGATTAACAAAGGCGACCGTTTTGTCATTGAAACACTTCGTTTGCAATTGGAAAAATCGGGTTATCGCGCGGTGGAGCAAGTGTTGGAACATGGCGAATATGCTGTGCGTGGTGCTTTGTTGGATCTTTTCCCAATGGGAAGTGCGGTGCCTTTTCGCTTAGATTTTTTTGATGATGAAATTGATTCTATTCGCACTTTTGATGTGGATACACAACGCACGTTGCAGGAAATCGATCAAATCAATTTATTGCCGGCACACGAATTTCCAACGGATAACCAAGGCATTGAATTTTTCCGCAGCCAATTCCGCGCGGCGTTTGGTGAAATTCGACGGGATCCGGAACATATTTATCAACAAATCAGCAAAGGCACGTTAGCGGCAGGGATTGAATATTGGCAGCCCTTGTTCTTTGAAGAAATGGCGACTTTATTTGATTATTTCCCGGCGAATACACTGTTTATTACCGGCGAGCAAAATCAAACGCAGGGCGAGCGTTTTTATGCGGATGCGGAACAACGTTTTGAGAGCCGCCGTGTCGATCCAATGCGTCCGTTATTGTCACCCGATAAACTTTGGTTGCGCATTGACGAAGTGAATCGTCAATTAAAAAATTACCCTGCGATTGCGTTAAAAACGGAAAAAGTGCGGTCATCCGCACGGCAGAAAAATTTGGCGATTACGCCTTTACCGCCACTGACCATTCAATCGCAACAAAAAGAACCGTTACATCAGTTACGCCAATTTATTGAGCATTTTAAAGGCAATATTTTATTTATCGTGGAAACGGAAGGGCGCCGTGAAACCTTGTTAAGCCTGCTTGCTCCGCTAAAACTGAAGCCAAAACAGATTCATACCTTGGCGCAAGCAACGGAAGAAAAATTGGCTTTAATGGTTAGCCCGTTGGAGCATGGTTTTATTATTGAGCAAGATGTGCCACTTGCCATTATTTGTGAATCGGAATTGCTTGGCGAACGTGTGCAACAACGGCAGCGGGATAAATCCCGCACGGTGAACCCTGATACCCTGATTCGTAACCTTGCCGAATTGCAAATCGGTCAGCCTGTGGTGCATTTGGATCATGGCGTGGGGCGCTATGGCGGTTTAGTGAGTTTAGAAAACGGCGGCATTAAAGCGGAATATTTGTTGCTCAATTATGCCAACGACTCAAAATTGTATGTGCCGGTGGCATCGTTACATTTAATCAGCCGTTATGTGGGCGGTGCCGATGAAACCGCGCCGTTGCACAAGTTAGGCTCCGAAGCCTGGGGCAAAGCGCGCAGCAAAGCGGCGGAGAAAATTCGTGATGTGGCCGCGGAGTTATTGGATGTGTATGCGCAACGTGAAGCGCAAAAAGGCTTTGCGTTCCGATATGATCGTGAGGAATTCCAACAATTCACCGCTACGTTCCCGTTTGAAGAAACCCATGATCAACTCATGGCGATTAATGCCGTAATTTCCGACATGACGCAACCGAAAGCAATGGATCGTTTGGTGTGTGGTGATGTGGGCTTTGGTAAAACGGAAGTGGCGATGCGTGCCGCCTTTTTAGCGGTGATGAACCATAAACAGGTTGCTGTGTTGGTGCCGACCACGTTGTTGGCGCAACAACATTTCGATAATTTCAAAGACCGTTTCGCCAATTTGCCGGTGAACGTGGAAATGTTGTCCCGCTTTAAAACGGCGAAAGAGCAGAAGCAAGTGCTGCAGGATTTAGCCGACGGCAAAGTGGATATTCTGATTGGTACCCATAAAATCATTCAAGGTGACGTGCAATTTCATGATCTGGGCTTGTTGATTGTTGACGAAGAACACCGTTTTGGCGTGCGTCAAAAGGAAAAAATGAAACAGCTGCGCGCGAACATTGATATTCTCACCCTGACGGCAACACCGATTCCACGTACCTTAAACATGGCGATGAATGGCATTCGCGATCTTTCCATTATTTCTACGCCACCGGCACGCCGTTTAACGATTAAAACGTTTGTACGTCAAACGGATGAACTGGTGATTCGTGAAGCCATTTTGCGTGAAATTTTGCGTGGCGGGCAGGTGTATTATTTGCATAACGATGTGGCGAGTATTGAAAATACGGCAGAAAAACTGACCGCACTTGTGCCGGAAGCGCGCGTGATTGTGGGACACGGGCAAATGCGCGAACGTGAGCTGGAACGCGTGATGTCGGATTTTTATCACCAACGTTATAACGTGCTGGTGTGCTCTACCATTATTGAAACCGGTATTGATGTGCCGACGGCCAATACCATTATTATCGAGCGTGCCGACAATTTTGGTCTGGCGCAGTTGCACCAGCTTCGTGGACGGGTTGGGCGTTCTCACCACCAAGCCTATGCGTATTTGCTCACACCGCCACCGAAACTGATGACGAAGGATGCGCAAAAACGCTTGGAAGCCCTGGAAAGCCTAGACAACCTTGGTGCCGGCTTTATTTTAGCCACCCACGATTTGGAAATTCGTGGCGCCGGGGAATTGTTGGGCAACGAGCAAAGCGGACAAATTGAAAGTATCGGTTTTTCCCTTTACATGGAATTGTTGGAGCGTGCGGTGAAAGCCTTAAAAGAAGGGCGCGAGCCGTCATTGGACGAACTGACGCAACAACAAACAGAAATTGATTTGCGGATGCCGTCTCTATTGCCGGAAGATTATTTGGGCGATGTGAATATGCGTTTGTCTTTCTATAAACGCATTGCCGGTGCGGAAAATACCGACGCGTTGGATGAATTAAAAGTGGAGCTTATTGACCGTTTCGGTACATTGCCACAAGCCACGCGGAATCTGTTGCAAATTGCGCAATTACGACTGGATTTAAAACCGCTTAATGTCATTCGCTTGGATGCCAATGCGCAAGGCGGATTCATCGAATTTTCGCCGAACGCCGAGTTAGACCCAATGATCTTTTTACAGTTAATCCAAAGTAATCCGGCGGTTTATCGTTTTGACGGTCCACATAAATTCCGCTTTACCAAAGATTTAACGGACTACAAAGTGCGGTTGGAATTTGTGGAGAATTTGGTTAAGGAAATTGTTGCAAGATAAAAAATAAAGTCGCGTCTGCGACTTTATTTTTAGCGTTTTGCTTGTTGAGAATGACCGTCACCAAGCAAGATGGCGTATTTCGCCGTTGAGGAACCGGCCTCTAAAGCGATTTTCAACGCCATGGTTAACGGCACGGAAAGTAACATCCCCACGGTGCCTAATAACCATCCCCAAAACAGCAAGGATAAAAAAACTACCAAGGTGGAAAGCCCCAGTTTTTTCCCCATTAAACGTGGCTCCAGCACACTGCCGATAACGACGTTGATGATGACAATCGCGACCAATACGCCCGAGCCGATAATGAACCCATTCAACAGCAAGGCTTGTACAATGATCGGGATTGCCGCGATAATAGAACCGATATTGGGAATGTAGTTGAGCAGAAAACTGAGCGTTGCCCATAAGATTGCATACTGCACGCCGGCGACTTCTAATAACGCCCAAACACAAATGGCTGTTAGTACGCTCATCATGGTTTTGACGGCGAGATAGCTCATGATGCCGTTTAAAATGCGATCTAAATAATGCTCTTGCTGCCCGATATCATTGGGATTATCGCTAAATGCGACAGCAAATTTATGCTTCGCCTGAGGGGCTTCCAACAACATGAAAATCACTACAAGTAATAAGACAAAAATATTGGTCACTACACCGGAAAAGCTTAAAAAGACACGTTGGACGAATTTCATGATGGCACTCGGATCGAAATTCTCCATAATGCTATTTTCCGAAATATCTAACGGGATTTTCCATTTTTGTGCGAGTGTTAAAACATCATTAACGCGTTCTGCCAATAATTGTCGATATTGCGTAATAGATTGGCTAAATTCTTGGATCGTGCTGTTAATAAGCCCGAAAAGAAAGAAAAAGATTACGAAAATCAACAATAATAACGTGGTAATCGCCAGCCAATAAGGCACTTTTCTTTTGGTCAAAAATGCTAGCAAAGGCGAGCAGATAATCGCAATAAACAATGCCAATAAAAACGGCACCACAATTTCTGAGGCGGCTTTAATACCAGCTAAAACAATGACAATTGATGCACTGGCAACCAGCGCTTTGACGAGAGAAGAATGCTGCGCCATGTTTAAATTGCATCCTCATTTTCTTCGCCTGTACGAATGCGGACAACCCGCTCGACTTCATAAACAAAGATCTTGCCGTCCCCGATTTTACCTGTTTGTGCCGTCTCTATAATGGCATCTAAACAAGGCTCCAATAAGTCATCGGGCACCACAATTTCCATTTTGACTTTTGGCAGGAAGTCCACCATATATTCTGCGCCACGATAAAGTTCCGTATGCCCTTTTTGACGGCCAAAGCCACGCACTTCGGTTACCGTCATTCCGGTAATACCAAGATCGGACAAGGCTTCTCGCACATCATCTAATTTAAAGGGTTTAATAATCGCTTCAATTTTTTTCATTATTTTTCCTTAATTTTGCTTAAAACAGGCGTTGGCTTCTGCCATTACTTTTTCAATATCAGCAATTTCTTTCGGTGCCGCAGACGTCAGATTTTTGTTGCCGTATTCGGTAATCAACAAATTATCTTCAATCCGAATGCCAATGCCTTTGTATTGCTCCGGAATATCCGCGTCTTTAGATAAATACAATCCCGGCTCTACGGTCAGCACCATGCCGGGTTCTAAAGTGCGGTCGCGATTTTCACCATATTCGCCTACGTCATGTACATCCAAGCCGAGCCAATGCCCTAAACCGTGCATATAAAATTCACGATACGCTTTTTGTTCGATTAATTCATCTACGTCGCCTTTCAGAATGCCTAAACGGACCAAACCTTCGGTTTTAATACGAATAACTTCTTCGTTCGCTTTCGCAATGGAACTGCCCGGTACCAGCAATTCAATGGCGCGTTTTTGTGCTTGTAGCACAATCTCATAGATCGCTTTTTGCGCCTCGCTAAATTTACCGTTTACCGGGAAAGTACGGGTAATATCGCCGGCATACATGGCAAATTCGCAGCCCGCATCAATAAGCACCAAATCGCCGTCGCGCAACGGCATATCATTTTCCGAATAATGCAAAATGCAGGCGTTTTCACCACCGGCAATAATGCTGTTATAGGAAGGATAACGCGCGCCAAAGCGGTTAAATTCATGCAGAATATCGCTTTCCACCTCATATTCCAAACGGTTCGGGCGGGTTTGTTGCATGGCTTTAATGTGTCCAAGCGCACTGATTTGCCCCGCTTGTTGCATGAGCGCAATTTCATTTTCCGATTTGAACAGGCGTATCTCACCGAGCATCGGCTTCCAATTAAAAACACTCAAAAATTCCACCGTACTTTGTTCCAGCAAGGCGTCGCCCCAAGGCTGTTGCTTCGGTGCATAATAAAGTGCGGTCTGTTTGTGCACTAAATTTTTAAACTGCGGTACAAACTCCTCGATAGCATAAGCCGTATCCACCAACAAGGTTTGCGGCGCATGCTCCACGCCAAGACGGCGTCCGTTCCAAATTTCCAGTAATTTATCGGACGGTCGTACAAACATGATCGCCTGCTGTTCACCTTGTTGTTTACGCAATAACAATGCCGAATTCGGCTCATTAAAACCGGTTAAATACCAGAAATAGCTGTCCTGACGGAAAGGATAATCACAGCCGTCATTGCGACGACGTTCAATGTCGGAAAAGACTAAAAACAGGGAATTGTCCTGCATTTGTTCAAAAACCTTGGCACGACGTTGAGCAAATTCTTCCATCGGTAACGCTGCCATGTATGCGAGATCCATATTGTATCCTTATTAATGTAACGTCGGTTGTTTGTCTTCTTGTTTGGTGAAATGAGTAAAAAACAAGGTGGCGATGGTGCGCACATATTCCACGATCTCTTCCACCGCTTGTGCTAGTTCCTCGGGATCATCGTCTTCTTCGTAACCTAACTGGCAAATATCATGTAAATCGTCCAGCGCTTCGCCAATGTCGCCTTTTTCTTTGTCTAAATGCGGTTGAGCCAAACCTAAACCGAGCAAAAAGTGGTTCGACCATTCTGCCAAACCATCGGCATATTCAAAAATATTTTCCGTATCGGGCAAACAAAGCGCAAAGTCAAAGGCTTCATTATCGGCTAATTGGTGACGAATTTGTTGATAAATGTCGGTAATTTGCGTTAAAAGTGCGGTAGGGTAGGCGTGATTATCATTGGTAAATTGATAAAGTAATGGCTGCCAGCTCTGATCTTGAACGCCGCCGCAAATTAAGCCACTCAAAAAACCGTGTAATTCGGCGGCAGAAAGGGGGATAGAGGCGTGTTGGAGCTGTTGATTTAGGTGTTGATAAGAAATTGTGGTCATTGAAATTATCCTTGTTGAAATTGTGCTTAGTCTATCATTCTTCACCTTAGGTAACCAGTTTAGAAATTGGCAAGTTTTTTCGCCTGTGGCATAATGCGCACAGTTTTAATTAGCGAATTTGGGGCAAAACATGTCATCTAAAAGTATTGAATTATCCGTATTGGGGCAGTTGTTACGCTTAAATTGTCCGGAAGAACAACATGACGCATTGCGCCATGCCGCCCGTGAATTAGATCAACGCGTGTCAGAAATGAAAGAACGCACCGGCATTTTGCAAGTGGAAAAAGTCCTTTCCATCGTTGCATTAAATTTAAGTTTCGAGCTGATGCAAGAGCAGCAGAAAACCCACTTAATTGAAGATGTGTTGAAAAATAAAATCTTACGACCGCTCGATCATTCACTGGATAATCTTTCTACGCAAAAATTCAATATGAACTAATTTTTTGCTCTGGTCACAATGTAAAATAGTGTAAGGATATGAATTATTGCTAGTCATAAAATGCAATTTCGAGTAGTATTACATCAAAGAATTTCCTGAGGTGTTCGCCAGTGGGTTATGTCCCTGAGCCGATACTTTTAATCTTATGAATTGGTTTCCTGTCATTGGTGTGCAGGCTTAGCTTGACTAAGAAGCCTAAAAATGATTTCAACTAATTCCCTTGAACCGTAGGGTTCAAGGACTGATCACCTACAACGGCACCTCGGGTTCCTTTCTGATACGACATTTATGCAAACACGTCTTTCAACCACTCAACAACATCAACAATTTCGTCAGCAACTACGCCAACATATTCGAAAAACGCGCCGGAATTTGACCGCACTTCAGCAACAACAAGCCGCTCAACGTATTACTCAACAAGCGCTTTTGTTCATTGAACAACATCAAGCACAGCACATTGCCTTATATCTTGCCGTAGATGGCGAAATTGCGACACAACCGCTTATTGAACAGTTATGGCGACAGGGCAAAAACGTGTATTTGCCGGTGCTCCATCCCTTTTGTCAAGGACATTTGCTATTTTTGCGTTATTTGCCTGACACACCGATGAAAGCCAATAAATTTGGGATTTTTGAACCGCACTTAAATGTACAAAATGTGATTCCGCTTGAGCAGTTAGACGTGATTTTTACGCCGTTGGTCGCGTTTGATAAGCAGGGCAATCGCCTTGGCATGGGTGGGGGATTTTACGATCGCACGTTGCAACATTGGCAACAGAAACATTTCATTCCGATTGGTTTAGCGCACCAATGTCAGCAAGTGGATACCTTGCCTGTTGAAAGCTGGGATATGCCGTTGGAGCGTATTTTGGTCGGGTAAAAAACAAAACCTCCGATAATTCGGAGGTTTTTGTTTATTTTTGTGGCGCTTTCAATTCCGGCGATTTTGGCTTTTCCGGTTCGGCAAATTTTTTGCCTTCGTTGGCGGCAATAATTTTCGCTGTTTGATCCGCTAATTGTTTTAAATTCATTCTTTCATAAGATTCTTTCATTAATGGCAGCGCCTCTAACGTGGCTTGAGTGTCCGGATATAACTTTAACATAGACACGACACGGTTAGCCGTTGCCACATAGGCATCGCGTTTAAAATAAAATTTCGCGATCGCTAACTCATGACGTGCAAGGCTCGCTTTAATATAGGCCATACGGGCCAAGGCATCCGGCGCATAAGGGCTATTCGGGAAATGTTGCACCAAATTTTGGAAGTTGGCAAAAGCCGTTTTAATCGAGGTATTCTCACGTGTTGCGCGATCGACGCCAAAGAAATCTTGGAAGAAGTTATCCCCCAAAGCGGAATTGGCTAATCCTGCCATATATAAGGCGTAATCTAAATGATCGCTATGCGGAAAACGTTGAATAAAGCGATCAACGGTGACTAACATTTCGGTGTAATCCTGTGATTTATAGTAGGCATAAATCAAATTCAGTTGCACCTGTTCACTATAAGATCCACCCGGAAAACGATTGTCCACTGCCGTTAAATAACGGATTGCCTGACTATAATCCCCTTTTTGCAAATAGGTTTGCCCGGTACTGTATAATTCTTGCTCCGGTGCTTGCTCGACATCTTGCTTAGAACCGGAACACGCCGTAACCGCCAATGCAACAAAAGCCAAAAGTGCAAGGGATTTAAGTTTACGCATTAAATAGAATCCTTATTTTTACGAAAAATGAGAAATGAGTTACAATTGCCCGATATTGTATAGAACATTGCTAAATAAGCAAACTTGATTAACGGATTTTTTATTTATGGCACAAATTACTCTCTCGGCAATCGTGCAACCGCAACAAATGGGGCAGCGCTTAGACCAAACCTTGGCGGAATTGTTCCCCGACTATTCCCGTTCCCGCTTAAAAACATGGATTGAAGAGGATTTGGTGCTGGTCAACGGTGTCGTGCAAAATGTGCCGCGTACCAAAGTTTACGGCGATGAACACATTGAGATTACTGTAGAAATTGAAGATGAAACTCGCTTTGAGCCGGAAGCTATTCCGTTAAATATCGTGTATGAAGACGATGATATTCTCGTTATCAACAAACCGAAAGATCTTGTCGTTCACCCTGGCGCAGGCAATCCTAAAGGCACAGTTCTCAATGCGCTACTTTACCATTATCCACAAATTGCCGAAGTGCCGCGCGCAGGCATTGTACATCGTTTAGATAAAGACACCACGGGTTTAATGGTCGTCGCCAAAACCATTCCTGCGCAAACGCAGCTGGTACGTGATTTGCAAAAACGCAAAATCACCCGCGAATATGAAGCCGTTGCCTGCGGCATCATGACCAAAGGCGGCACAGTGGATGAGCCGATGGCACGTCATCCTACCAAACGCACCCACATGGCCGTGCATCCGATGGGTAAACCTGCGGTCACTCACTATCGTATTATGGAACGTTTCCGCGATTACACGCGCTTGCGTTTGCGTTTAGAAACCGGCAGAACTCACCAAATCCGTGTGCACATGGCACATATCGCCCACCCGTTATTAGGCGATCAAACCTATGGCGGTCGTCCGCGTCCCCCAAAAAATGCCAGCGAAGAACTCATGGAGGTGCTACGCAATTTTAAGCGTCAGGCATTACATGCGGTGATGTTACGTTTACAACACCCGATTAGCGGTGAAATGATGGAATGGTACGCACCGTTGCCGGACGATTTTGTAGAATTAGTGACCGCTTTAAAAGCGGATTATATTCTCCACAAAGACGAATTGGATTATTAATATGCAAGCCATTAGACCGAACTGGAACGCCCCTCAAAACGTGAAGGCGTTCACCACGCTTCGCCATGGCGGTGTGAGTCTTGCGCCCTATGACAGTTTTAATTTGGGTAACCATGTAGGCGACGATAAAAACGCCGTGAAAATCAACCGCACTTTATTGGTAGAAAAATTCCATTTACCACAAATGCCGTTGTTCTTAAACCAAACTCATAGCACGCGCGTATTAACCCTGCCTTATGACGGGGAAGATTTCAATGCCGATGCAATTTATACCAACCAACCGAATCAAGTGTGTTTAGTGATGACTGCCGATTGTTTGCCCGTGTTATTTACCAATAAACAGGGCACGGAAGTGGCCGCTGCCCATGCCGGTTGGCGTGGATTATGCGATGGTGTATTAGAACAAACTGTCGCCAAATTTCACTGTCCGCATGAAGACATCTTAGCGTGGTTCGGACCGGCTATTGGTCCAACAGCCTTCCAAGTGGGGCAAGAAGTTATCGATCAATTTGTTGCCCAAGATCCCCAAGCCACATCCGCCTTCATCGCTGATCCGAAAGCGAAAGATAAATTCCTCGGCAACCTTTACCAAATCGCTACGCAACGCCTCAACGCCCTTGGTATTACCCAAATCAGCGGCGGCGAACACTGCACTTATCTTGAAGCAGACAAATTCTTCTCTTATCGCCGAGATCATGTTACGGGAAGAATGGCATCGGTCGTGTGGATGAACGGATAATTTGATTTCTCATTCGTGTCATAAAAAAAGTGCGGTTAAAAATAACCGCACTTTTTTATTGCATTTTTATCGTTGATTACATTCCAATCACCACGCAGCTAATCACGCTTTGTGCTTTTTCCTGCATTTTTACGGCCGCATTTCGATCGCCGGCAGGGCCGACAACAACACGATTCCAATCCGCACTTTCATTCACTCTGGCATTTAATCCGAGTGCGTTTAATTTAACCTGTAATGCATCAGCCTGCGCTTTATTTTTAAATGCGCCACATTGTAACCCGTAGCGGCGCTCACTCGTACTGGCCGCTTGTGGTGATGCCGGTTTTGCCGTTTGTTGTTGTGGCTGAGGTTGTGACGGCGATTGCGGTTGTGGCACCGGCTCAGGTTTTTTCGGTGGCTCGGTTTTCACGACTGGTTCCGCTTTTTTCTCTTCTTTTGGCGGCGTTACTTTTTTCGCCTCTTTCGCTTCTACCACTTGCGGTTTGGCTTGCGGTTGCACTGGGGGTTGTGTTGTTTGTGCCGGGGCTTGAACCGGTGCTTGTGCCGTTTGTGGTGCGGTTGCGGCTTGAGCTTCAGCCGCTTTGCTGCGCGCCAGTTCCGCTTGTTTTTGTTCTTCTTCCATCGCCGCTAAAATCTTACGTTGTTCTTCCGTTAAACGCATATTTTTATCCAACGATTTCGGATTATTATCAATTGGCACGGTGCGGGTTTCTAGCGCTTGAATATAGCTCCACACTTCTTCCGGACGATTCGGCAAGACACTTTTCGGCTGTGTTTTTTCCACTGTAGTGGCAGACTCCGCCACAGGCTCCGGCGCTTTTTCTTTTAATAAATAAAGCCCAAGTCCAAAAGCAACGACCACCATGGCGGCAATCATTAATAGCAAGGATTTGTTATTTTTATTTTGTTTCTTCTTTTTCTTCATGCTGCTGCGCGCAGCGTAATCACGTTGAGCCACAATAAAACCTGTTCAATTTAAAAAGATAATCATTAAAGGGATGAAATAAAAATTCGCGTAATTCTACTGAAAAATTGCCTTATTGACTACCACAAAGCCGAAACTAGCTTAAATCCAATGGATCCACATCTAAAATCCACCGCACTTTTGTTGCTTGATCGGCCTGATCTCGTTCAAACGCCGTCAAGATCTGATGCAAGGTGGCACGCGAAGGATGTTGCAACAATAACTGCCAACGATATTGCCCTGCTTTTTTGCTGAATGGCGCCGGCATCGGTCCGAGGATTTGTAATTCCGGTGCAATATTTCGTTTCACCTGCTGCAAATATGCCGCAAACTGCGCCAACAAATGCTCTGCGTCTTCGCTATGACGACTTTGCGCTTTGAACAACGCTTGTGAGCTGAAAGGCGGCAATCCCATCGCTTTACGTAAGGCGAGAGCATTGTGGGCAAATTGGTTGTAGCCTTGTTGCAACAGGCTTTGCAACAAAGGGTGTTCCGGATAATGGGTTTGTAAAAGCACTTCGCCCTGTTGCGCACCACGTCCGGCACGGCCTGCCACCTGCATATAAAGTTGGGCTAGCCGTTCTTCTGCACGGAAATCTAATGAAAATAATGCACTATCCACATTTACCAATGCGACTAAAGTGACATTCGGGAAATGGTGCCCTTTCGCCAACATTTGCGTCCCGATAAGAATTTGGCTTTTGCCCTGTTGAATATCCGCTAAATAACCTTCCAACTTGCCTTTGCGCGCCGTTGTGTCACGATCAATTCGGGCAATGCCATAATTTGGGAAAATTGCTTTTAAGGTATCTTCTAGCTGTTCCGTACCTAATCCCGTGGTGATTAATTGAGTAGAACCACAATTACCGCATTGGCGCGGAATCGGCTTTTGTACACTGCAATGATGACAACGCAAGACATTGTGTTGTTGGTGATACGTGTAAGGTTTATCGCAATGGCGGCATTCCGCCATCCAGCCGCATTCATGGCACAGCAACACCGGTGCAAAACCGCGTCGATTCAGAAACAACAACACCTGATTGCCTTTTTCTAAATGCGCCTGCATACGTTTTATCAGGATTTCCGATAAACCGTTACGCATTGACTGATGTTTTAAATCAATGACGTGTTGTTGAAGTGCGGTGGACTGATTGGCTTTTTCTGATAGACACAAGCGCTGATATTTTCCCTGCTGCACATTATTCAGACTTTCCAAACAAGGCGTTGCCGACCCCATTAAAACGGGGATATTCAATTGTTTTGCATACACCACCGCCAAATCGCGAGCATGATAACGCCAACCGTCTTGTTGCTTAAAAGACGCGTCATGTTCTTCATCAATAATAATCGCGCCCAAATCGGCAAATTGCGTAAACAACGCTGATCGCGTGCCAATAATGACCGCACTTTGCCCGCTACGCGCACGTTGCCACACGTGTAATCGTTGTGTGTCATTTAAATTGGAATGCAACACATCAATCACCACGTTAAAGCGGGCTTGGAAACGACTTACCGTTTGTGGCGTCAGCCCGATTTCCGGCACCAAGACCAACACTTGTTTGCCTTGATTTAAAATCTCTTCAATAAATTGCAGATAGATTTCTGTTTTGCCTGAACCCGTCACGCCGTCCAACAACCATGCTGTAAAGCCTTGAGTAAATTTCAATTGGCTGAATACCAACGCTTGTTGTTTATTGAGTGTTAATCGATCAGCTTTATTGACGATAGGTTTATCAACTAATTGCTGTTGCCAGGTTTGAATTTCCGGTTCTTGAGCGATTTCGGTAATGTATTCTTTGGCTTTCAACGCCGACCAAATGCCACTGCCAAAGGGATTGTTGCCTTTTTCCATCCCCTCCTTTGACGCCTGCAATGCTTCAAGCTGTTTTTTCGAGCGTTTTAGCAAACCTTGCGCCAACGCTTGCTCGCCAAGTGCGGTCGGTGTCCAAAAAACTTTTTGTTTTTCCACCGCACTTTCCCCTTGGCGCAGCTTCACCGGCAAGGCTTGCGACAATACTTCTCCCAACGGGGCATGATAATAATTCGCCGCCCAATTTAAGAACTGCCAACTTTCCGGAGAAAACAGTGAAGTATCATCCAGACAGGCTAGCACAGGCTTCAACTGTTCTTCAGGCACGTCCGTCTGTTCCACAACGTCAACGACAACGCCAACCCGTTTCTGCGTCCCAAAAGGCACAAGCACCCGAGCCCCAACGACAACCTTCATCGACGTAGGGAGGACATAGTCAAAATAGCGATGTAAAGGCACCGGAAGTGCGATTCGGGCAAATGGCATGAATGGAAATTCAGTGAAATCAAATGGGCTCGGAATATAGCATTTTGGGGGATTATTGTCTATTTGGGGGTGGGTGGGTTGAATGTCATTTTCTTTTTCTGTAAAATTCGCAAACTTACACACAAGCGTGCCATTTATAATGGCGTAATATTAATCTCATGCGGTGTCAGGGATTGCGTTTGCGATTGGCTTGATAGCGGCATGGCTTCAACTTTGAGGTTTTCTATGAAACAAGGTATTCATCCTGAATATAAAGAAGTTACGGCAACCTGTTCTTGCGGTAATGTGATCAAAACACGTTCTACTTTAGGCAAAGACATCAACCTGGATGTGTGCGGTAAATGCCACCCATTCTACACAGGTAAACAACGTGTTGTTGATACCGGTGGTCGTGTTGAACGCTTTAACAGCCGTTTCAAAATCCCAAGTTCAAAATAATCTCATTTTGCAAGCCCTGCCTATGGTAGGGCTTTTTTACAGGTAATCGTTAATTTTCAATTACTTTTCAAACATCGTTAATGGCATTTAACGTTTGATATTTTAGGTAGTTACACCATGTCCTATCTTCTTTTAGCCTTGTTTTTTTTGGCTGCCGTCATTTTCATTTTTAATTCTCACTATCGCTGGACGTATTTTTTTGCTATTGCGTTATTTCTCTTTTTTTTCGGGGGAATGACCTTCTTTTCCGGACAGTGGCAAAGAGGCGTGAATTTTGCATCAATACTGTTTGTCGTCTTGATGTTATTCCATCGATTAAAAATTCATTATTACAAACAACCTTTATTGATTTCAGATTTTTTACTCGTCGCCGATTGGCGTAACTGGGAAACGCTCTTGCATTATAAAGGCGCGATTTTGGCGATTTTCGGTTTGATCGGTTTGTTGGTTTATGCCATTTTTGGTTGGGCGGATGCCGATGTCTTACCGGTGTCTTGGCGGATTTTGGCAGGGGGCGTGAGTGCCGTAGCTTTAGGACTGATGTGGCATTATTCTCGCCATCCTCACGCGACAAAAGTTTGGCTGGACTCTTTGCCGGATGATGGCAGAGATGTGTTTTTAAATTTGCCAATGTCATGCCGAGGTGTCTTTTTTAGTGTGCCGAACTTTTCCGGTGATGGTCAAAAATTTCATGAAAAAATGACCGCACTTTTTGCCCAGAAGGCGAATTTTCAAGGGGAAACAAAGCCGGATATTGTGGTGTGTTTACAAGAGTCCACACTGGATCCACATCAATTTGATTTTGATCAGCAGACGATTCCACCGCTTTCTATGTTTGAAAAACAAGAAGAGACCGTTTTTATGAGCCCGTTGCGTGTGCATACCTTAGGCGGGGCAACATGGAAATCGGAGTTTGCTTTCTTGGCTGGTGTGCCATCCACCGATTTTGGCGCATT
The DNA here is from genome assembly GCF_000466335.1 of Aggregatibacter sp. oral taxon 458 str. W10330. Classification (NCBI taxonomy): domain Bacteria; kingdom Pseudomonadati; phylum Pseudomonadota; class Gammaproteobacteria; order Pasteurellales; family Pasteurellaceae; genus Aggregatibacter; species Aggregatibacter sp. oral taxon 458. Next base: position 73,419 of record NZ_KE952614.1, read on the forward strand.
GGCAAATGGTGTGTTCTATTCTGTTGTTCCGCATTTAACCTCCGGATTGGTGAAAAATTTGCGTGAGCAAGGCTATTTTTGTGTTGCCTTATCACCTTTCACGAAAGGGAATTACAATGCAAAATCGGCCTATGATCATTTTGGTTTTGATTTAATGTTACAGCCGCAGGATTTAGGCTATCCTGCGCCGTTGGGGAAAAACCTGTGGCACATTGGCAGTGATGAGATGTTGAAATATGCTGAGATGATTTTGCAAAAACAACATCCGTTATTACAGCACGTACAGCAACCGATGTTTGTTTATGTCTTAACCATGAAGGAACATGGACCATATCATACGGATACGCCGAATCATTTTAATTTGGTTAAAGACGGTTTAAGTCAGAAAACGATTGCCTGTTTGAATGATTATACGCAGCGTATTATGGCGCTAAATCAAGCGACAGAAACCTTTTACCGCTATTTAAAACAACGCAATACGCCTTATGTGTTCGCGTATTTTGGGGATCACCAAGTGGCGTTTGATAATTGTTTACCACCGAAGTTGCGGCAGTATGCGAATCCGGATTATGTGACGCAAGTGGTGGTTCGAAGTAATGTACCATCCAGTTTTACGCAACAGCAAACGTTTTTGGATTTGGCTTTTCTTGGCGGATTATTGCTTGAGATTGCAGGATTGCCTGTTGAAGATGATTTTATGCGCGCGAACATTGCCATGCGGATCTTGAGCGAAGGGAAATTAGAAGATGCGGAAGCACAAAGTTTGGTGAACGACTATCGCCATTACTTATACCAACATCTGAAAATCGCCAGATAAGACGTGGAGAGCTAAAAAAACTGTACCTTCGTAGCGTGCATCTTGATGCACGACCGATTAACCTTGATGCGTAATTCATGATTTCGTGTGTAGCGTGCAACTTGTTGCACGAATAATTCACCTCGATGCGTAATTCACGATTTCGTGCGTAGCGT